>JAOACU010000065.1:0-9355 GCA_026417715.1 Anaerolineae bacterium
ACTGATGCCGCCCGCGCGGCATTCACCGATGGTCGCGCGATTTTCCTTGCCCCTGGCGCTGCTCTACCCATCGGTGAGTATCGCTATGCACAACTGGGACCACTATTGGAAGTGCGCGATACACCCAACACCCAACCACCTGCCACATTAAAAAATATCGCTCTCACTCCCGCGCTGACTCTTGCCCACTATAGCGTGACGCCTGCACTCGAAACGTACGCGCCACTCACCCACATCGCGCCCAATCGAACCGCGCGCGTCACTCTCGTGTGGGGTGTGCAAGATCGTGTCGCCGATTTTCTCGTGCGCGTGCGCGTGTATGATAGTGACGGACACATCATCGCGCAAAAAGACGAACCACCGGTGCGCGGACTGTATCCACCTTCACGTTGGTCACGCGGCGAGTACGTGAGCGATGTGCATAACATCCTGATTCCCGCTGGCACACCGCCCGGCACATATCGTATCACGGTGCAAACGCTCGACGCAGAAACAAAACTGCCGACGAGCGACGAAATCGCGCTCACATCGTTTTTCGTCACGCGGTCAACAAATTTCACGCGCGATCAGGTATTTGTCGCACATCCGCTCACGTTTGCGCTGAATGATTCTATCGAACTGTGGGGCTATGGAGGATTCGGAGAGATGGCTCGCGCCGGCGCAAGTGTTCGGGGCAACTTGGTGTTCTTTGCTCAACGCGATATTGGCGCGGACATTTCGATCACGTTCGCTTTGCGCGATGCGGCAGGAAACAACGTGCAAACATGGACACGCGCGCCCATCGCGTTCTATCCAACGCGCGAGTGGAAACGTGGTGAAATTCTCAAGGCATATTATAACTTGACCCTCGCTCCTGATTTACCTGCGGGTACGTACAGATTGGCAGTTGGGTTGGATAGATTGTACGATTTGACGACCATCCAAGTTGTCCGCTGAGTTTTGCAACCTTGTTGACAACTTGCAACAATTCAACTATATTTCCATCTGCAACTAGTTGCAACAAGAGGATGGAATGCATCACACCCAATTGCTGGAAGACCTACGCCGCCGAGGGTATCGGCTGACACCACAGCGCGAAGCCGTCTTGGAAATTCTCGCCACCAGCGCAGGGCACATCAGCGCAGACGAGATCATCGCGCGTGTGCGCAAACGTTATCCGCACATCAACAAGTCGGCAATCTACCGCACGTTGAACTTGTTCGTCCACTTGGGTTGGGTGAATCCCACCGACTTGGGCAATGGCTGTATGACGTACGAATGGCATCGCGACCCGCATCATCACCATCTCATCTGTCATCAGTGCGGTAAGATGACAAGCATTGGCGCCGAGGTCTTTACTTCTGTCGAAAAGATATTGCGTGACGAGTACGGTTTTACACCGTGCCTCGATCACTTTGCGATCTTTGGCTTGTGTCGCGAATGCGCCAAGCGCAAAAAGCGCTCGCGCTCATAAAACAATTTTGATTGAGAGGAACAAATGACCGTTACGATCGCAGTAGCAGGCAAGGGCGGCACAGGGAAAACGACCTTGTCCGCCTTACTGATTCGATACGCCGTTCAAAATCGTCTGGGCAAAGTTCTGGCGATTGATGCCGATCCGAGCAGTAACTTGCACCTTGTTCTGGGAACATCGCTCACCAAAACCGTTGGCGATATTCGTGAGGATGCGCGCGAACAAGTTCCCAGCGGAATGTCGCGCCAAGAGTGGTTGGACTATGAAATTCGCACAGCCATCGAAGAAGGCGATGCATTCGATTTGCTCGCGATGGGACGTCCCGAAGGGCAAGGATGTTACTGCGCCGCGAACCATATGCTTCGCACGATCATTGATCGCATTTGCAAAGCGTACGATGTAGTCGTGATGGACAACGAAGCCGGGATGGAACACCTCAGTCGTCGCACCACGCGCGATGTGGATCATCTGATTCTCGTCAGCGATGCAAGTTTACGCGGCTTGGCGGCGGCTGAAGCGATGTATGCACTCAGCAAAGAACTCGAAATCAACGTGCGTCAAACATATCTGGTCATCAATCGTGTCACCGGCGATTTGCCAGACGCGTGGCGCGAACGCATCGAACGCTTGAATGTTCCGCTCCTCGCGCAAATTCCGTACGATCCACAACTCGTCGAATTCGATGGCAACGGTCGTCCGCTGGTCGAACTACCTAACGATGCGTTGGTTAGTCGCGCTGTGGAACAAGTCGCGCGGACGTTGTTGAACAAGTGAGGCGAGCGCGCGAGGGAGCGAGCGCGCGAAAGGGCGAGAGAGCGAAGGAGCGAGAGAGCGTGAGGCGTGAGGCGTGAGACGTGAGACGTGATACGCAATACGTAATACGAAATATTGCGTATTGCGTATTCCGTTGAACCTGAAACCTGAAACCTGAAACTCAAGAGGGCACAATGAAACTTGCAATCTCTGGCAAAGGTGGGGTAGGCAAAACAACACTCACCAGTCTGCTGGCATACACGTTCGTTGATCAGGGCTATAATGTTCTGGCAATTGATGCTGACCCGTCACCGTGCTTGGGCGACGCGCTCGGTTTTCCGCGCGAGTTGCTACAAGGACTCACACCGATTGCCGAAATGGGTGATTTGATCGAAGAGCGCACGGGTGCAAAACCAGGCACGTACGGCGGTGTCTTTAAGATGAATCCGCGCGTGGACGATATTCCCGATAAATTTTCGGCGACCTATCGCGGCATCAAACTTCTCGAACTGGGCGCGGTCAAGATGGGCGGTTCGGGATGTATTTGCGCGGAGAGTGTGTTACTCAAACAACTTGTCTCGATCATCTTGTTGCAACGCAACGAAGTAGTGCTGATGGATATGTACGCTGGCGTGGAACATCTGGGGCGCGCGACCTCCGATATGGTGGATGCACTCCTCATCG
Source organism: Anaerolineae bacterium (assembly GCA_026417715.1). Lineage (GTDB taxonomy): Bacteria > Chloroflexota > Anaerolineae > UBA4142 > UBA4142 > VGOB01. Next base: position 2,891 of record JAOACU010000065.1, read on the forward strand.
TTGCTGAACCCACCGCACGCTCGCTCGGCACTGCCGCGCAAATTAAACAACTCGCCACCGACATCAAAATCCCGCGCTTGTACCTCGTGGGGAGCAAAGTCGCGAGCCAAGCCGATCGCGAGTTCATCACGACAAATTCGCCGGGTTTGCCGGTGATTGGCTTCCTTTCTGCCGACCCAGCGGTGTTGAACGCGGATCGCGAACGCAAGCCGGTGTACGATCTTTCACCGACTCTAGCCCAACAAGCGCGTGAAATCGTCGCGGCATTGCAAACAATCCAATAGACATTATGCGAAATACGGATTTCCGTCCACCAAGGAAACGAAGGTCACGAAAAAAATCATAGAAACTTGGTGGTTCTTCGTGTCCTTTGTGTGGAGAAAATTATTTCGCATTCTAATAACCATCCGCTTTCACACTCGTCAGTCTGCCCTTCCCTGCCTTTCATATCGGCACCACTAGCACAGTCACTTCCACACTCTCACAAATCATCCCGTAAATATCGCCTGTCAGTCCACCTAAACGATTTTGCGCGAGACGCGCGATAAACAGTGCAACAGCGAACGCAACGACGAACGCGATCACACCGCGCGCGCCGAACATTGCACATACAAGCGCGGTGAACATTGTGGCGATGAACACGATGCAGCGCGACAAGCCCGCACGAAACATTACCGCCATTCCGCTCGAGCGCGCCAGCGGAAACGTTGCCGCAAACACCATCGCCCAACGTCCTAGCACGGGCGCGAGCAGAATCGGTGCGAACGATGTTGCACTTGCCAGCGCCGCAAATTTGACGATGAGAAGTAGCATCAACCCCACCGCGCCAAACGTACCCAAGTGCACGTCGCGCAAAATTTCGAGGCGACGTTCGCGCGTCGTCGCCGCGAACAGCGCATCGCAGGCGTCCGTGAATCCGTCGAGGTGTAGCGCGCCGCTGAGTGCAACCCACACCACGAGCACGAGCGCAGCAGCGACCAACGGCGAAAAGACCACACGTAACGCAAATTGCGCGGCAACCAAAATCGCACCGATGAGCAAACCGATGAGCGGAAAGTACACGTACGCGCGCGCGGTGATCGGCTCGCGGTAGCGCGCAGGAATGATGGTGAGTAAAGCGATGGCAGTGAGAAAATCGTTCACAGTATTGACCTATCCATCGTTTTATTTTATACTTGGATTGACGAAAGACGAAGGACGAAAGACCAATGAGAGGGCGCGTGCGTCTTGCCATCTTGACGATGGGTGTCAGCGGGCTGGTTGCCGAAATACTTTTGGTGCGCGAGTTCCTCATCGTATTCGCGGGCAATGAATTCTCCATCGGTATCGTGCTTGCGCATTGGCTTATCCTCGAAGCCGTCGGTGCCTTCTGGCTGGGTGGACAAATCGTCAAATTCAAACATCAACGCGAAGCGTTCACACTCATCACGATTCTTTTCTTCGTTTCCGTATTCGTCGCCGTTTTCCTCATCCGCACTTTGAAAAGTACGCTCGGTGTTTCGATCGGCGAAAACATCGCATTCGCGTCAATGTTTTCTTCCTCGTTCCTCATCCTCGCCCCTGTGAGCATCCTGCACGGCGCGCTCTTCCCATCTAGTTGTCAAATCTACGCACAGTGTTCACCATCGAACGCGTCGTTGGCTGGTGAGGTGTACGCTTACGAGACGATTGGCACGTTGCTTGGTGGAATTGTTTGCACTTTTCTACTCATTCCTTATCTCGATACGTTCCACACGTTTGCTTGGCTGGCACTGCTAAACTTGCTTGTTTGCATTGCTTTGCTCATTCCTTTTGAGAATGTTCGATTCACGCGATACATTACTCTCTTCACGATTGCGCTTGTTATCTTCTCTGGCTATTTGATTTTCGGTGGGCTAGCGGACAAACTTCATCACGATTCAATTCAAGCCCAATGGAAAAATCTGCGCGTCGTTCATTATCAAAATTCGCCGTACGGTAACATTTGCATTGTCGAAAACGAAGGACAGTACATTTTCTTTCAAGACGGTGTTGCCAGTATCATCACGCCGATTCCCGATATTCCCTCCGTCGAAGAATTTGTGCATCTTCCCTTGTTGGCGCATCCCGAACCGAGAAAATTGCTTATCATCAGTGGCGGCGTTGGCGGTGTCATTAACGAAGCCCTCAAACATCCGACCATCGAAACCATCGAGTATGCCGAACTCGATCCACTTTTCATCACTCTCTTTGACAAATTCCCAACACCTCTCACGACTGCCGAGTTGAAGGATCGTCGTGTCAGGATCGAACACATTGACGGACGACTCTGGCTCAAGACGACGCGGCATCAATACGATTTGATTTTTGTTGGCATTGACGAACCCTCCAATCTACAAACCAACCGATTCTTCACCCACGAGTTCTTTGCGCTTGCCAAAGCCAAATTATCCGAACGAGGCATCTTGGTCTTTGGTTTGCCCGGTTCTTTAAGGTTTGTAAACGATGAATTAAAAAACCTGAACAGTTCGATTTTTCACACCGCATCGAGCGTCTTTGCTCACGTGCGCGTGATGCTCGGTGATGGCACCAACCTCTTTCTCGCTTCCGATTCACGCGACATTGTAACACTCGATCGCCGACAACTCATCGAACGATTGAACGCGCGCAATATTGCAACGAACATACTCTTGCCCTGGTATATCGAGCAAAAGGTACATCCTGGTTGGCAGGTACGCCTCTCGAATTTTCTTGCAGGAGGCAGTCAAAAAATCAATTCCGATTTCAATCCGATTGGTGTGTTCTACAGCATCGCGCACTGGAACGCCTTGTTCGCACCATCACTACGCGGACTCTTTCGAGAATTCGAGCGTGCAAATGTATGGTTGAGCGTTGCAGTGCTCATCACGATTCCGCTCTACTTTGTGCTACGCGCGAAACATTCGTTCAAGGTGAGTATTCCTTTTGCCATCATCACCACAGGTTTTGCAGGAATGCTCTTCGACCTGATGTTGATTTTTGCGTTCCAAGCGATTTATGGCTATGTGTTTTCGTGGATCGGGATTTTGGTTGCCGCGTTTATGGCAGGCGCGGCGTTCGGTGCAATGTGGATCACCCGCTTTCTCGAGCGCATCCAAAACGGTCTTCAATTTTTCGCGCGCATCGAACTTGCCCTGATCGGTTTTGCAATCGGATGTCCTGCGCTGATTTTACTTGCGCACACCTACTTGGGCAATCCCGCTCTTGCGTGGCTCACACAAGGATTGTTTCTCGGACTATCGTTCATTGGCGGACTGTTGACGGGTGCACAATTTCCTTTGGCAAACAAACTGTATCTAGCCAGCCGTGCTGATGTCAGTCAAACCGCAGGATTGCTCTATGCATCCGATTTGCTCGGTGGCTGGGTCGGAGGAATTCTTGGTGCCGTTGTGATTTTACCTGTTCTGGGACTAGTCGGCACAGCAATCACGGTGACGTTACTCAAAGTGATGAGTTTTATCGGTATTGTGATGCTGAGGAGGTGAAAAATGTACGATTGCTTTTTTGCCAAAATGACGCGACGCGAATTTCTGAAGAACACGGCAACTTTATGCGTCAAGGCAGGATTGGCTTCGATTTTTCTTTCTGCCTGCACTCCCGATACTCAACCACAATCTACTCCAACGTCCACTGTCCTTGCCCAATCTCAACCTGCATCAACTCCCACGACGGTTATCGCTACACCTCACGCGCGTCAAGATGTTGGCTTTGAACCCGGCTATGTGAAACTTGCTAGAACAGGTGAGTTGAGCAAGCGCGCTGAAAAACTGTGGGCGATAATGGAGAGTTGTCAACTCTGTCCGCGCCAATGCCGCGTCAATCGGCTCAAGGGGATGAGTGGATTTTGTCATTCCCCTGGTGCAACGCTTGTGGTCGCCTCGTTCGGTCCACACTTTGGCGAAGAACGACCACTCGTCGGCTTTGGCGGTTCGGGCACGATCTTTTTCACCCATTGCAACTTGCGTTGCGTGTTCTGTCAGAACTGGTACATCAGTCAACTCGGCGTCGGTGAAGAGACCGAAATCGCCGAACTTGCCCAGATGATGCTCGAACTGCAAAAAATCGGTTGCCACAACTTGAACATCGTGACGCCGACGCACTATTCCGCGCATCTGGTCAAAGCCCTTGAAATCGCTGTAGAGATGGGCGTGCGCTTGCCGATTGTGTACAACACCAGCGGTTGGGAACGACGTGAAATCCTCGAAATCCTCGATGGCATCGTGGATATTTACTTGCCCGATTTCAAGTACTGGGACAGCGCGATGGCAGCCAAGTACTCGTCGGGTGCGGCAAGTTATCCCGAAATGACCCAAGCCGCGATTCTTGAGATGAATCGTCAGGTGGGTGTTGCCAAGCCCGCGCAGGGTGGTATCTTGCAGCGCGGCTTGATCATTCGCCACTTGGTAATGCCTAACAACGTTGCAGGTTCAGAACAAATTATGGAGTGGATTGCAACTTATCTGCCCAAAGACACCTACGTCAATATTATGATGCAATACAATCCACTCTTCAAAGCGCTCGAATATCCTGAAATCGCGCGACGCATCACCAAAGAAGAGTACGAGCGCGTGGTCAGGCGCGCGCAAGAGTTGGGCTTGACCAATCTCGATATTCAAGGTTACTGGTGGCTACGATAGACGGAGGACGGAGGACGGAAGACGGAGGACGAAGGACGGACGCCGAGAATCTGATAGATGGCGTCCATTTTGAGATGTTCACGTGCGATGCGCGCCAAGCGTTCGTACGCCGCTTGCCGATCGAAACGCGCGCGTGTCGTGCGCGCAAATCCTTTGCGCGCGGCAAGGTTCGTCAACATCACATCGCGTAGCGCGTCGTTGTCGAACAAACCGTGCAGGTACGTTCCCGCGATCCAACCGCGCGCGTCCACTGCACCATCGGTATCGTCCACCACATTTTCACCGCGCATCGTGATTCGTAGAGGCGACGCAATGTGGTCGCCCAGAATCGTACGTCCCATATGAATTTCGTATCCCACGACCTCGACACCGCGCGCGTTTGCGAACAAACCTTCGTTCGCGATGACGATACCGCGCGCGCGAACGGTTTGCTTTTCTGGTGCGAACGTGGTCACAACAGGTAACAAACCCAACCCCGCGCATTCCGTCTCGTTCGATTCGACGCGCAGTGGATCGAGAATTTGCGCGCCGAGCATCTGATAGCCGCCGCAAATGCCAAGTATCGGTGTGCCTGCGCGCGCGAGTTCAACGATGTGCGCGGCAAGACCGCGTGCGCGTAAAAATTGCAAATCGGCAATCGTCGTCTTCGTACCCGGCAAAATAATCAAATCGGGTGTGCCCAAATCGTCCACGCGATCCACGAATCGTACGGTCACATCTTCTTCCGCGCGCAACGGATCGAAATCGTCAAAGTTGCTGATGTGGGGGAGACGAATTACTACAAGATCAAGTGCGGCGGTCAGCGGTCGGCGGTCAGCGGTCAGCGTCTCCAACGCCACGGAATCTTCATCGGCGATATTCACATCGCGAATGAAAGGCACGACACCGAGAACGGGCACGCCACTACGTTCCTCCAAAATTTTCACGCCGTCCTCGAACAAGCGCGCATCGCCACGAAATTTGTTGACGATGAATCCTTTGACACGCGCGCGTTCGCTCCCTTCGAGGAGCGCGTATGTTCCCAACAACTGCGCGAAAATTCCGCCGCGATCAATATCGCCCACGAGTAGCACAGGCGCGTCGGCATACTCGGCAATCGCCATATTCACCAAATCGCCGCGCCGCAAATTTAGTTCGACAGGACTACCCGCGCCTTCGATGACGACGATGTCGTACTGTGCGCGCAACGTATCGAGCGCGCGCGTCACGATGCTCCACAATTCACTACGGCGGCGGATGTATTCGCCTGCAGGTAAACGCGCCCAAGGTTTGCCCATCACCACGATTTGCGCGAACGCATCGGCTTCGGGTTTGATAAGCACAGGATTCATTTCGACGGTGACATCCACGCCCGCCGCTTGCGCTTGCATCGCTTGCGCGCGTCCCACTTCGAGACCATCGCGCGTCACGAACGAATTGAGTGCCATATTTTGCGCTTTGAACGGCGCGACACGAAAACCATCTTGCTTGAAAATGCGGCACAACGCGGCAACCAGCAAACTCTTGCCGACGGAAGACATTGTGCCTTGGATCATTACTGAACTTTTCATAATTCGCTAAACTTTTGTGCTCTTGGGTAGAAAACGGTATTAAAAGTCGCCTCAACGAATGGGCAACGAATAAACGAATGAGTCCCGCGCAGATTCGTTTATTCGTTCAGGATTCGTTGAGGCGGAGTTCCAAAACAAACCTCAACTCATAGAAACCTTTTTTCTCCCCAGGAGCGAACTCCGCTCATGGGGAGAAAACGGCAATTTGATGATTTGATCACTGTGACAGTGTATGCAGTGGTAAGTGATAACTTGGCAAATCATAGTTCTAATTGTAACAT
>JAOACU010000065.1:9364-11694 GCA_026417715.1 Anaerolineae bacterium
ATTTGATGATTTGATCACTGTGACAGTGTATGCAGTGGTAAGTGATAACTTGGCAAATCATAGTTCTAATTGTAACATATGATTGGATTTTTAACCACTATCCAACATAGTTTGTAGTCGCACCATTGATGTTGCAACGGCAATGAATCACCTACCACAAACCAACATCGTTTGTTCGTAGTTGCGCTATTGATGGCGCATAGCCATTGTTGGCGTACAGTGTGAGTTCTCACAATGACCACTAAACGTCCACGAATTTTTCGCGCGCGCAGTCTCAGCAAACTCATCGGCTTGGTTGGCATTGTCATCGCGCTTCTGTTCGCGTTGCAACCTACGCAAACCGCGAGCCACACTTTGCCGCGCCCGAATAACAGTTACACACTCTACTTACCACTGGTGAGCAAAACCGATACTACGCAAACGACACCGCGCATCAACGCGCCACATTTCAGCGGCGCAATTCCGTTCGAGCAAACAGCAATCGCGTGGTTCGGTCAAGTCTCGCCAACACAAAACTATACCGATATTCGCGTCGGCTATAACAACACAGAACTGTACGTCTATCTTGCGATTTTCGATCGGCACTTGTGGTACGACGAATCGCCCACGCGCGAAACGTTGACGCAATGGGACGCGGTCACATTGCTTTTGGACACGGCAAACGGTACAACACTTTCGTCGGCATCGTGGCGATTCGTCGCGCAATTGTACGGCGAACCCAGCGCGCAACGACGCGCCGTGTATCGTGGGAGTGCGTCGGGTTGGCAAGTGACAAGTGTGCCGTTCAATGCGGTGCCAGGTTGGCGCGGCAACGCGCTCAACAACGATGACGACACGGATCGCGGTTGGGCGATGGGATTCACCATTCCGTTCAGCAGGTTGGGATTAGCGAACGCGCCCGCGTACGGCACGATGGGGCGAATGGCGGTCATCACACACGATCGCGATTCACGCGCGGGTCCGCCACTCGCCGATCAGTCTTGGCTCCCTCACGCATCGCTCACCGCGCCGACTACTTGGGGCATCCTCCACTTTGGCATTCCGACCTATCGTTCACTCGCCACACCGCGCGGCACAGTGACGATTCGTCGTCCTACCGAGACGAGTCCCCTTGTTCCTGATGCCGATGTGGGCGGTTCGACTGGCAATCAATGTCCTGGCGACGAGTATCACATTTGGAACGAGTGGGGCAACCGCAACTATGGCAATCGTCCTGATTTCAACATTCAAAATCAATCCGATGTCGCGGACTGGCCCTGCTTTGCCAAGTACTATGTGACCTTTCCGCTCGACAGCATCCCGCGCGGCAAGACGATCGTTTCCGCAACGCTCACCTTGCATCAATTTGGGAATGCTGGAGGTGATCAAGCGCAACCGTCGTGGATTCAAGTGTTGATTGCCGATGGCGATTGGCAGGAGAACACGATTACGTGGAACAACGCGCCGCGCGCGTTGGAGAACATCGGGGGAAGTTGGGTGCAACCCCTTACCAACTTTCCCAACTGGCCCGGCGTGCCGCGCACATGGGATGTGTCGTACGCGGTGGCACGCGCGTACGCGCGCGGCGAACCGCTACGCCTGATTTTATACTCAGCCGATTCCGCGTATCACAGTGGCAAATACTTTGTGTCATCGGACACGGGTGATTGGAACACAGCAGGACGTCCGCGCCTCGATGTGCAGTGGGGCGATTGAAAAAATTGTAGGACAAGTTTCAAACTTGTCCTACTTTTTTAAATCACAAATTCTTCTTCTTCCATCCGCTGCGCCTTGTCACCATCGGTTTCGCGCCGTACAATCAATCGCTCGAGCGCGTCCACGCGCGCCATCAACGAAATCACCGACGCGCCAATCATATCAGGCAGGACGTTGTGATTCAAGTCCACTTGTGGCGCGACGCGCTCTTCCTTGCGTTTGACGATTTGCCCCGGCACGCCGACGACGACTGAATTTGGCGGCACCGATTTAACAACAACAGCATTCGCGCCGATGCGACTATTCGCGCCGATGGTGATTGCACCCAAAATTTTTGCGCCCGCGCCCACCACGACGTTATCCTCCAATGTCGGATGACGCTTGCCCTTACTAAGCGATGTACCGCCGAGTGTGACGCCATGATACAAGGTCACATTGTTACCAATCTCTGCTGTTTCACCGATGACGACGCCCATCCCGTGATCAATGAACAAGCCCTTGCCGATTTTTGCGCCCGGATGAATTTCGATTCCGGTTAAGATGCGTGCTAAGGAAGATAAAAACCTTGGTATTAACGGCACACCCTTCAAATAAAGAGAATGTATTACTCTGTGTGCAACCAAAGCATGTAGACC
>JAOACU010000651.1 GCA_026417715.1 Anaerolineae bacterium
ACTACACCTGCCCCAAGAATCCCATCAACGACTGGCTGGTGAAAGAGACGATTGCGCGCCACAAAGTTCCACCCGACCTGTTCGATGCGGATGGTATGAACGCAGCGATTGCTGTGGTCACGGCACTGCGCAGGACGAACGGCAACACCGACTCTGCCGCGCTCATCAAGGCAATGGAAGGAATGGAGTTCGATGGTCCCAAGGGCAAAGTGTACTTCCGTCCTGAAGATCACGTGGCGATTCAAGATATGTACATCGTCAAGATTCTCAACGTGACCGACAAAGAATTCAAGTACTTTGAAACTGTCAAGACCAATCGCCCCGAACCACCCTGCTTGTTGCCAGAAAGTCTCAAGGCGCGCTGCGGCAAGTTACCCTATATGAAATTGGGCAAATAGTCGCCACGCCAGACCTGTGAGGTCTCCTAGACCTCACAGGTCTCTGGGAGGAATTTGATGAGTGACGACGTGATAATGGAAATCATCTTGGAAAGCGAACACTTGCGCAAAGAATTCGGTGCACTCGTGGCTGTGAACGACGTGAGCATCAAGATTCGACGCAACACGATTCACTCGATCATCGGTCCCAACGGCGCGGGCAAGACGACGTTCTTCAACCTACTGACGAACAATGTCGAGCCAACCGCAGGGCGCGTCATTTTCAAAGGGCGCGACATTACGCGCATACCTCTGCATCGCGTCGCGCATCTCGGTATCGGGCGTTCGTTTCAAATCACTAACATCTTTCCCAACCTGACGGTGCTAGAAAACGTGCGCCTTGCCTGCCAGGCACTCGGCAAAGATAACTTTCGTTTCCTCAATCATCACCGCCATTTTCGACAGTACGAAGAGCGCGCGTGGCAAGTGATTCACCAAGTCGGCTTGACCGAACGCGCGATGATGCCAGCGCGCACCCTCCCGCACGGCGATCAGCGCAAATTGGAAGTGGGAATGATTCTTGCCCCCGACCCCGAAGTGTTGTTGCTCGATGAACCCACATCAGGAATGGCGGCAGAATTCGTACCCGAAATGATCGAATTGATTCGCCGCATTCATCAGACGGGACAAAAAACGATTCTGCTGGTGGAACACAATATGGGCGTGGTGATGAGCATTTCGCATTACATCACCGTGATGCATCAAGGACAAATCCTTGCCGAGGGCACTCCTGCCGAGATTGCCGCGAATAAAAGCGTGCAAAGCGCGTATCTGGGTGGCTTGGGATGGCAAAGGTCAGTGGATAGTGGTTAGTGGAT
>JAOACU010000652.1:0-273 GCA_026417715.1 Anaerolineae bacterium
TCTGTCCGTACCTTGTTTTTGACCTCGCCTATAATTTCCCAGATGAACCTGACGTGGTCAAGCCTAGGCAGACTGGATTTCCTCACAATCTTCTATCGTCGTGTTGAAAATAAAAAAACAGGAAGGTGCACAAACCTTCCTGTCCTCGATGGCGAATCTTTCATCAGTCTGACATTCAACTGAGATAGCCGTGATGTTTGAGCAGGCGCAATCCCTCTAGCCGCAACGCGGCTGGTAAGAGCGTTTTGAAAATTTTACAATGTGGACTGGAGG
>JAOACU010000652.1:283-1245 GCA_026417715.1 Anaerolineae bacterium
CTGGAGGTATCCCATCGTCCAGTCACCCGAAATGTTTCTAGCGGACATCCGCCCGTGCAGCGATAACGAAAGGTGCAATCGCGGCAATCGTTTTTGGCATCCACAGGGACTTGGCGAATAAAACCATTGGCAACGGATAGCAATAGATCTGTATCTAGCGTTGCACTTGTTGTGTGTTCCAGATACATTTGACACTGTGCTAGTTTACCTTCGTGTGTAATGACCAGATACGACGTACCCACTCCACACGTTTGCGTATGCGCCTGTATTTGGACACGGTCAAGCAAACCATTCAAGAAAAAACGCTTGGGCAGAAATTCCTCAAAGACCGCGTATGCTTTCAACATTCCTTCGATAATCGTTTCTTCTTCTAATGCTAACTCTTCCCGCGAGGCGGACAAGATGTTCTGCCGATAAAAATTCAGACTCACGGGCAAATCGCGTTCCAAAGCCCAACGAACTGCATCTGCCACACCGCTCGCATTCAGCCGTGTGACTGTGATGGTAATGTCGGGACGAATCCCGCGCGGCAAGAGAACACGCTCCACTGTTTGTTCGATACGCGCAAACGTGTCGCGTCCTTTCCGATCCGCGCGCAGACGATTGTGTGTCTCACCAACACCATCGAGCGAAATCATCAATTTGACACCGCTTGCCGCAAACCAATCTGCATCCTCCGCGCACAAGCAAGTACCGTTACTTAGCACAACTTCGCGCAAGCGGATGCCTGTTTCGCGTGCAAGTGCGTTGGCTTTTTGATGCAGGTGTCGGATCAGCGCAAAGTGCAATGTGGCTTCCCCACCTGCATATTTGAGTTTGACCTGTCGGAAACCATTCTGCCGTGCCGTGTCAAAGATGCGCGCTAGTGCGCGAATACCGATTTCCTCCGTCATCCGCGCCGATGATTTGCGGACGTAACAGTAAGGACAGTCGAGATTGCAGGCGTTTGTGATGTGTAGCCA
>JAOACU010000653.1 GCA_026417715.1 Anaerolineae bacterium
GTCATGGAGTCGCGTAGTCGGGCAGTCGGATCGTCGGATAGTCAAATCGTAAGTCATTCAAGATGCCCCTGGCGATCAGACGATTTGACTATCCGACTATTGGACTACGCGACCAGACAACTAACGCGGTTCGCCAATTTCCTTGAGTAACTCGGCGATTTCGCTGGGTGCGCCAGCCAACCACACCTTTTCGGCAACCTGCGATTCGAATCGGCGTAACCGTTCGATCTCCGCGTACACGGGCTTGAGTTCCTTCATCTCGCGCAAGACCGCCTCCACGCCTTCTTGCACGTGAGTGTTTTGTAGAAGCGTCTCGTCGTTCCGCAAAGTTCGCGATAGTAGGACTCACCCAGCACCGCAATTAGCGCTTCGAGCGCGGTACGGTACTGGCGCAGTGTACCTGCGAGTTCGTTACGTTCGAGGTACACTTTCAGCGCATTCGTGCGCTCGGCTTTGAGTTTCGCTTCTTGCGCGGCGATACATTCGCGCACCCGATTTTTCAGGATCGCCTCGTATTTCTCGCGCGCGACGGGACCGAGACCGTTGTTCTTCGAGCCTGCGCTCGATTCTTTCTTTCCAATTCGCTTTGTCATTTGTTCCTCCTGAACGTTTCGAAAACGAAAAGGCTGCCAGTCCGTTTCTCACGGAGGCAGCCCTCTGCAAAAATCACATCGGGAGAGATGCTTGCCAATCTCTCCCGACGTCGCGTGTCTCTCAATCTAGGCGGATTCAGGGAATAGCACCTGAATCGCTTTGCCGGCTTTTTCCTTTTGATCCTCGTCCCATGTGATCAGGGGAATTCCAAGGTGCTGGGCGACGGCAACGTACGCCGCATCTGCGCCGCGCAGACCGAGATCGCCAGCGAGTCGCGCCGCAATCAGCCCCAACCGCCGATCTATGGGAACCAAGTGCAACCTACCAGGGCGCTGCAATTGCTTGATCGCTTGATGCGCTAGGGATGGCTCACCCGTGCGGCGGGAGATTGCGCCTGCGACTTCGAGCTACAGGAGTACAGGGGCGACGATCTTTCCTTTCTGCGCGCTGAATTCTTCGAGCCAGCGTTTGCTGGCTTCGTGGTGCGCGTCCTGTGGCACCAAACGACTGACCCAGACACTCGCGTCCACAACGGCCATCGTTATCGGGATCTCGGTCATAGTTCACGCCGTCCTTCGCGCACGGCGTCTACCGCGCTTACCTTGGTGGGCCACCGCGCACCGATTTCGGCGGCAAGTT
>JAOACU010000654.1 GCA_026417715.1 Anaerolineae bacterium
CTTGACGAAGCGCGCGCGATTGCGCGACGCATCGGTTATCCGCTTCTCGTGCGACCCTCGTACGTGTTAGGTGGGCGCGCGATGGCAATCGTGTACGATGACGCGCAGTTGGAACATTTCGTCGCGCGCGCGTTCGATGCCGCACCCGAGCATCCGATTCTGATTGATCGTTACCTCGAAGATTCATTCGAGGTGGATGTGGACGCGCTCGGTGATGGTGAACGTGTCGTCATTGGCGGCATTATGCAACACATCGAAGAAGCGGGCGTGCATTCAGGCGATTCGGCGTGTGTGTTGCCGCCGTACAAAATCAGTCAGTATCACTTGAGCATCATCGAAGATTATACACAACAAATCGGGCTTGCGCTCGGCGTGCGCGGTTTGATGAATGTGCAGTACGCGATCAAAGACGACATTGTGTACGTGCTCGAAGTGAATCCGCGCGCATCGCGCACCGTGCCGTTCGTGAGCAAAGCGACGGGCGTGCCACTCGCGCGACTTGCCGCGCAAGTAATGGTGGGCAAATCGCTCGTCGAGTTGAATTTTACAAAGATGCCGCGCGTGGAGGGCTTTTTCGTCAAAGAAGCGGTGTTGCCGTTCAAAAAATTTTTGGGCGTGGATGCGGTGCTCGGTCCCGAAATGCGCAGCACGGGCGAAGTGATGGGACACGCGGCGCACTTTGGGCACGCGTTCGCCAAAGCGGAGATGGCGGCGGGCGATGCGTTGCCGCTATCGGGCACGGCGTTGTTGAGCGTCAACGATTTCGACAAAGGTGCGATTGTCAAGATTGCGCGCGATTTACATCGCTTAGGTTTTCGATTGCTGGCGACGCGCGGCACCGCCGAGTGGTTGAGCAAAATCGGTTTGCCCGTCGAGCGCGTGAACAAGGTGAGCGAAGGTTCACCGCACATCGTGGATTTGATTCGCGCGGGCGCGATTCAACTCATCATCAACACGCCGCTCGGTTCCAATTCGTTTTCGGACGGCTCGGCGATTCGGATTGCGGCGGTAGCGCAAGGCGTGCCACTGCTCACGACACTTTCAGCGGCGCAAGCGGCAGTGAACGGCATTCGCGCGATGCGCGAGCGCGCGTTGCGGTTCGAGAGTTTGCAAGATCATCATCGGAGTCAGGTGCGATGAACATCATCGAAATCGAATCGAAATACACGTCGGGTGTGACAAGCAAACGCCCACTGGCGATTGTGCGCGGCAAAGGCGCGCGCGTGTGG
>JAOACU010000655.1 GCA_026417715.1 Anaerolineae bacterium
TCGCCACGTGGCTCATTACCGCAATCTTCCCCTGTCAGCCGGACAAAATCCACGCAAAGATCAACATTCCGACAGAAAACACCTCGCCCGTAATCGCCGCCAAGATGCCAATCGGTCGCAGTTCGGCATCAATTCCGCCCGAGAGCAGGGGAATATTGTGTGTGGCAGTCCAGATATGAATGAGAATCTCCACGACCGCCACAAACAAGACTACCCACGCTGTCTTGCGCTCGGCTTGCATCTCTTCGTACGATTGACGCAAACTAGATTTCATCTCGTCTTTCATTTTGCCCCCATTTCTACTAGATAATATTAGGTTTCAAGGTTTCTCTCGCTATCGCCATTTCATCCTTGTCCCCCTTTCCGTAATTCAATCGTCCTACGCCCGCTCTCAATCTGCTTCGCTGACTCGCACAGCGCACGGTACGCATCCCCGCGCGTCTGGCGACGATAAATTACGATCGGCTCTCGCGGCGATGGAGCGCTCTCGTGCGACGCACGACTCACCAGCACCAACGCCAGCGAAACCGGAAACGCGCACGCGATACCGCACACTGCTCCATACAAAACCGCACGCGCATCGTCGCTCACCTTCATCTGCGAAACTACAGCAATAAAAAGTAAGATGAGAACGACCGCACCTACCACATATTTCATTGCTCCTCCTTTCCTTGAACGAAAATCAATTCATCAACCATAGCGCGATTAGTACGCCGAACGCAATCGCGCTCACCAGCACGATGCGTACGATTGCCACGCTGGTGAAACGCACTAACGCGATGGCGCGCCGCCGTAGCAACCTGCGATGATAATCCATTCCGATCATTTTCGCTCGCCTCCCATTGTCGAATAATCTCCGCCAGCCGTCGCTCCGCCTCGACGCGCGTATGACGCGGCGACGAAAGCGGATTCAACGGATTGCCGTTGTCATTTATCCAAAACATTCCGCCTATCTCGACAATCTCGAATCTATCGCCTGGCTTCATCGCATCACCTCGCAGAACGGAATCAACACTGACTCGATGTCCGAAACGCACTCGGCAACTATCGCAATCCCGCCAAGTGCACGAACCCGCTTCATCCATTCAATTTGCTTATCAGTCAAACGATCGTTGACCGTCTTGATCTCGACACTGATAAACTGTCCGTTTGGCGGCAACACGCCAAGCACGTCGCCCGATCCGTTCCGACCGAACCGAACGAATCGCCTGCCGATGCGCATCG
>JAOACU010000656.1 GCA_026417715.1 Anaerolineae bacterium
CGGCGCGGAACAGCGGTTTCCAAATTACATTCAGCGCGTAAAAGAGCGCGGGTGTGAGAAGCGGCAACGAGAATGTGCCCAGCACAACTGCCAAATCGAAACTAGGGATGGCACGATAATCGTCCACCAATTTTTCAGGCGCATCGAGTTTTTTCTTGACGAGCCACGACTGCGCGATCAAATACACGACGCTGATGCCGAAAAACGGGATGCCCACAATCGCCGCGAACACAAGGAGCCACGCATCGCTCCAACGAACGCGCGGACGCAAATAGTGGAATGTGAAATGCGCGCACAGAAACACGGCAAAGATGGCGATGAAGATGAACGTTGTCTCCATCGCCGTGTACGAAAACGCGAGTAACGCAGCGGAGGCATAGAGCCATATTTCGCGGCGTTCATCAAAATATTTCCAGATGGCAAGCGCGATGAGCACGGTGAACAGTTCAACGTAAACATCGTGCCGATTGAAACGCGAATAGTACAACACGACGGGCGAAATCAACAGCATCGCTGACGTGGCAATCCAACCGCGCGTACCAAGCCACTTGCGGAAAAAGTACGGTAACGCGACGATCACAATGCCAAAGACTGCATTCGGCAAGCGCGCAGTAAAATCGTTATCGCCAAAGAGCACGAACGAGAGCGCGGTCAGGTGATACAAAAGTGGTCCATGATAGATGGGATTGTGTTGATAGCCGCGCCCCGTGTACAACGTCCACGACCAATGCGTGTGAATCGCCTCGTCGTGATTCCACGCGCGGTAGGGTAAATCCCATAGGCGCGTCAAGATGGCGAGCGCGATCAAGGTGAGGAGAATCGCGCGCTCAAAGTTGATTTTCGGAATCGGTCTATCCAGAAAGTGGTTGGGTTCAAATCTAGTTTCCATTTGTGGTTACCTGAGTATTACGTATTGCGTGTTGCGTGAGGCGTGATGCGTGATGCCATCATCGCGTCTTACGTCTTGCGGTATGTCTCTTTTCTCTCAATGCTCTTGGAATCTTGCGGCGCAATACAACGATGTGCTCTTGCAACATTGTATTGTCCACTGCACCAGGCACATTGGTTGGGCTTGTGCGTAGTGGCATCCGTTTGTTGGGAATCGAACGATGGAATGTATCTATGTACTCAAACCCACAGTGTTCAAAGAAGCAACGGATTGCGTCATCTGTCGGCAACATCACCCCTTTGACTTTGCGATTTCCCACGACATAGCAAGCG
>JAOACU010000657.1 GCA_026417715.1 Anaerolineae bacterium
ATCTTGCTCCCCAAGGGACAGTATCCTGGTGGCTGGACAATCGCCGTGACTCAAGCCCAGTTCTTTGAGAACGCGATGGGTGCCATCGGGCGTATCATCTTCCTCCTCGTTGCCGCCGCGTTCTTGAGCGACTCGTGGCTGGGTATTGTGGATGCCGTCTCCCGAATGCACTCGGACTTTTTCCACCACTTTTTCCCGTGGGGACAAAAGTTGTCGTTCCGCTCGTGGTACTATATCTTTGTTGCGATTCTCACCATTGTCAGCGGTACGACCGTATTGATGGCACAACCGGGTGAATTGCTCATCTTGGGCGGTGTGCTCAACTTTATCTCGATGGCTATCTATATGCCAGGGCTGATCTACCTGAACTATAAGGTGATCCCAGAAAAATTCCCCGCGTGGACCAAGCCCGCTAACATCACCTTCTGGGTCGTATCCATCATCACTGCTATTTACATCGTCTTGGGAATCATCTACGTTCTGTTCAGGTTATTCGGCGTCCGCATCATCTTCTAAGCATCGCGCAAGGGGTACGCGAGCGTCGCGTACCCCTCTTTTATCTTGTGGAATTTCTTTGCCGCCTGGGATCACCGATCCCAGGTTTTCATTGTCTTGAAGAATTGGCTTCACCCTCGACGCATATTTTGTAAACGGATGAAAATAGACGACGGTCGGCGGTCGTTCGTCGGCAGTCATATCAAGAGAGGTACAAATGTCCAAAGTCGTGATTAAACCTAATGAATTCATCGGCGGCGCGCCAATGGAAACGCGCCCCGGCGTGCGCGATTGGAAAGTCATCTATCCCGAAACCGGCTTTCCCACCAAAACGTTGATTCTGGGTATCGTCGAAATTGAACCCGGCGCGCATTCACCCTTACACAAACACAACTGCGAAGAAGTGTACTACGTGCTACAAGGTCGCGGCTACATCGAATCGGAGGGACAACGCTACAATTTTTCCGCTGGCGATGCCATCTACAATCGCGAAAATAGCGTGCATCGTGTCTTTAACACCGGCACCGAAACGATTCGCCTCTGTGTCGTCGGCGGTATTATGTTCGTCGGTCTCTTGCCCAACTGGCCCACCAAGAGTCCGTATGAGATTTTGGAGTAGCGCGCGTGGGCGCGAGGGCGAATGCGCGTGAGAGCGAGAGGGCGAGCGCGCGAGAAAGCGAAAGAGCGAGAGAGCGAGAGAGTGAAAGAATGTAATACGCAATAC
>JAOACU010000658.1 GCA_026417715.1 Anaerolineae bacterium
ATGTAGGAAACCCTGTCCAAGATAACCACAGGCTTACCTTTTTCATCAATACTGAAAAGTGGTTCTCGCAACTCAATTTCACTTTTCGCCATTCCTTTCACCTCTTGCGCGGTGAACTTTTGCGGATTTCTTTCAGCGCCTCAGAGACTTTCGGCAGCGGCGATTGCCAGAGCCAATCAACTTTGCAACGCCTATGGAGTTGATACCATCTCGTGTGGTGTGACCATCGCCTGGGCGATGGAATGTTTCGAGCGCGGCTTGATTACGATGGAGGACACGGGCGGCATCGAGTTGCGCTTTGGCAATGCCGCCGCGTTGGTGCAAATGGTCGAGTTAATCGGCAAGCGCGAGGGCTTTGGGCGGCTTCTCAGCGAGGGATCGCATCACGCAGCAAAGATGATCGGACGCGGGACGGACGCTTTTTTGACGCACGCCAAAGGTCAGGAGATGCCGATGCACGAACCCAGGATGAAGTATGGCATGAGCGTCGGTTATGCCGTTTCCCCGACTGGCGCCGATCACGTGCACAATTTCCACGACAACAGCATTGATACGGATGAGGCGATGGCAACCTACTGGCCCTTTGGCATCTTGGAACCGCTCAAGTTCGACGATCTGGGTCCTGCCAAGATGCGCTTGGCGGCAACTGCTCTCCCCTGGTATACGCTCTGCAACGCCTTGGGGCATTGCTACTTTGTCTTCACCTCATTTGACCAATCGCGGTTAGTGGAGTTGGTTCGCGCGATCACGGGCTGGGATACCTCGCTGCATGAACTGCTCAAGGTGGGTGAGCGCGCGTACACGATGGCGCGCGCGTTCAACGCGCGCGAAGGATTCACTGTGGCGGATGACATCCTCTCGCCGCGTTTCTTTGAGCCGTTTCGCGATGGTCCCTCGGTTGGCAACGCTCCACCGCGCGCTCAATTTGAGCGCGCTCGCGCCCTGCTTTATCAGATGATGGGATGGGATGAAAGAGGAATCCCCACCGCTTGGAAATTGCACGAACTGGGCATCGGCTGGGTGGCTGATGAATTGCGCCATCGGGGCGTGATCCCGCAGGAGGAAATATGGAATACGTGATTGACGTGGAGCAGATCGAAGCGATTGCGGGCAAAAACTCGGATAACAAGCCCATCCTTCGGCGCGATGACCTGAAGATCAGTCTGCTCGACATTCGCGCGCACGCGGAGATAGCGATGCACTCCCATGAACGGG
>JAOACU010000659.1 GCA_026417715.1 Anaerolineae bacterium
CCCTTGTCCACGTGATCGTACATTCCGCGTCGCACCGCTTCGACGCTAAAGCCACCCGCACGCCGAAACGACACCCACAGTTCGCCATTCGCGCGACGAGTGATGGCGGGAAAACAACTGTATGCGTTCGCATCGTAGTAAACAATCGTGTGTTCCATAGTTGTTAATCAAGGAGCATACGCGGGTCGAACGCGTCACGCAAACCATCGCCGACGAAATTCACACACAACACGGTCAAGGCAATCATCAGACCGGGCGGCACCCACAACCAGGGCATTTCAGCAAGAATCGAAAGTTTTTGCGCATCGGTGAGCATTTGTCCCCAACTCGGTTCAGGAGGTGGCACACCTAATCCTAGAAAACTCAGACTTGCCTCTGTGAGAATCGCGCTGGCAATGCCGAAAGTTACTGCAACGGTGATGGGTCCAATGCAGTTGGGCAACAAATGGCGCAAGATGATACGATGATTGGGCACACCCAAGCAACGCGCGGCAGTAATGAACTCGAATTCGCGCAGACTGAGAAATTGTCCACGCACCAAACGGCAAATGCTGGGCCAACTAATGAGTCCAATCACTGCCATAATGTTGTAAAGACTAGGACCGATGAGCGCGACGACAGTGATGATGATAATCAATGTTGGGAAGCACATTACAATGTCGGTGAGGCGCATAATGAGCGTGTCCACAATGCCGCTGTAGAAGCCAGCAATCGAACCAAGCAGCGTGCCGATAATCGTGTAAATCGCTACAGCGATCAGTCCGACGGAAAGTGAGACGCGCGTAGCGTATACAAGGCGCGCCCACACATCGCGTCCGACGGTGTCGGTACCCAGCCAGTGCATCGCGCTCGGTGGCTTTTTGATGGCAGAGTAGTCTTGATGATAAGGGTCTTGTCCCGCAACGACAGGTGCAATAATTGCAACGATGACAAGTAGCATTAACACGCCCAAACCGAAGACCGCAGGACGATGTCGCAAAAAGCGGCGCACGACCCGGCGCGCGATACTGTCACCGCCCGCGCGCGCGAGTTTTGAGTTGGTTGCTGAAAGAGGATTCGATTGGTCAGCCATTTTACTCAATGACTTTATGCAGGTGTAGGACAATTTGCAAATTTGTCCTACGTTTCACAGTGGGTTTTTCTAGCCCTTGCGAGTTATTCATACCGAATACGCGGGTCTACAATGGCATAAGCAATATCGGCGAGAAG
>JAOACU010000660.1 GCA_026417715.1 Anaerolineae bacterium
GATGGACAGATACTTGCGCGCACTGGATGGAGGAAAAACGCGCACGTAGTGTGTTAAGGAGTTGGTGAAACAGTCAATCAAACAAGTAGTGATACCAAGTGGCAGATAGCACAAATTAGAGTTGCCCTTCTGCCAGAATAAGGTCTCGTGCGTACAGTCTTGCATTATCTGAATTGAACTCATACTTCACATCAACAGGTAAGGTTTCTACAGAAAGTACTTTCCAACTTTTGCATTTGTAGATATTTTCTCTTCCTTGCCTACCTGCAACGTAAATCTCAAATGAGATGACAAAATGGTGTGCGTCTTGCGTTATCTTAAAGTCTTCAGAAGGTGAGAGATAAAATGAGCGTTGCGTCGTATTAATGTTTTCGATATTGAAGGTCTTACATTCCAAGTAGTTGACACGTCCAAATTCATCTACGAACTCTAGGTCAGGATACCCCGTGGCTTTTTTACTGCCGCTTTTCGTCTTTGGTGCGTCAGCCCGATAACCAATCGTTCTCAACGCATCTCTGACAAACGGTTCAATATCATTGCCCACTTCGTTAGGTCGCGTTCTCCGAATGCCCGTTGTGTTAATTTCTCTGCCAGCGATTTCGCATACCTTGACGAGATTGTTCAATACCGTCACATCTTTGGCGTCGGTTGGGTCAAATGGAAGAATTTTGTGATTCGATATTGCCTCGATCACCAGGTTGAGTGGAATGCCTTTCAATGGTATCAGCATTTGTTTGATCACGTTTTCCAAACGCTTGGTGTATTCGTCGTTCATCATATGACCTCGAATTACCGCTTGTAGAATATTACAATCCGGTTAGTGTTCGTTCCACTGACATTATTCCGAATCCCCCAAATGTTGGCGGTTTTGGTAAACGCTTGTTGGTTAACCAAAATGCCTTGACAATCAAATCCCGCACGTATACCGAGAGGCACGACATGTTCGTCTAACCTAACTTCACCTTTCCGCACTTCGCCAACTTCGAATGCAACCCAGCCCCCAGGACGCGTGATGCGATACAACTCATTAAAGACCGCTTGCATTACAGATGACCACTCGTCAATATTCTTGGCTGTCGTAATCTTCTTGGCAATTGCTTTTTCATCAATACCATTGAACCAACATCGCAACCAGTTGTCTTGTGCGTATTGCACTACATCGAGAAACGGCGGTGAAGTAACAGTGAGTTGCACACTCTCACTG
>JAOACU010000066.1 GCA_026417715.1 Anaerolineae bacterium
ATACGATCGAGGGCAAAGCCGACGACAGCAAAGCCCAAACCGGTCAACATCAACAGCACGGCTGGCTCCAAGACCCAGTAGTAATAGCCCTTGTAGAGCGCGCCGTTGGTGTAGGCATCGTTCAACACCTTGCCCCACGTCGGCAAGAGCGGATCGCCCAAGCCCAACACCGAAAGGGAGGCTTCCAAGAAAACGTACGAAGGAATCAGCGTAACGAAGGTGGGAATGAGCACCGGCGCGATCTTGGGCATCATATACCGAAAGACGATGCGCAAGTTACCGGCACCGTACGCGTGTGCCGCTTCGATGTACGGCATCTCTTTCACCTGCAAAAACATCGAGCGATACGTTTTGATGCCCAGACTAAAGATGCCGAGCGCGATGACCACACCAAGAATGACCCAGATGTTGCGCGTGTAGAACGTACCAATCAGAATGAGAATCGGTAGCGTGGGCAAGACCGAGTTGATTTCGGTGAGACGCTGAATCAGTTGATCTACCCAACCACCAAACCACGCGCCGACTGCCGCAATCGAGAAGGTGGTCAGCGTGGAACCGACTGCCGCGAGAAAGCCAAACGCGAGTGCGATGGGTGTACCCCACAACATTGCTAGCAACAAATCGCGACGACGATGATCGGTACCCGCCAAGCCGTGCGCTTGTCCGTAGATGACCAGTTTCGCATCGAGCGTCGAATCTTTCTCGAAGGTGAGTCCTTCGATGACGAGTTCGTACTTGCCTTTTTGCACGACCGGCGTCTTGCCTTTTTCGATCGTATCGGGCTTGGCGAACAAGCCGACCTCAGGCGCGCGATTTTCAAACTTCATCGAGAGGCGTTGATCGGTGGAGATGGCAAAGCGTTCTCTCACCCCGACCGTTGTGTCACCCAAGGGAATCTGACGACCATCGGGAGTTTTCCAAATCATCGTCGCTTGGGGTTTCTTTTGCACAAACTTGGCAGTGAGGAACAAGTTGATTTCGCTCGGAAAGCCATCCCATTGATAATCAAAAGTGAATTTTAGATCGGACGTGTACATCTCGTCCGTCACTTTTTGAATATCTTTGGGCGTCTTGCCGTCCTTGCTATCGAAGATGAGAGTCGTGGGCAGAGTGTTGCCGACGAAAAAGTTGAACCACTCGGGCACGGCGTTACGTGGATAATCCCCCCACATTTCTTCACCAGCACGCCATCGAGCAATGGCTTCGTCGTACGGAATGACAATCACAGTGACGATCGCCAACACGATCAACGCACTGATGATGAACAACCCAAAGACAGCAGAACGATAGTGAGTCAGTTGAACAATCGGGTCAGGAAGTTTCCGTTGCTTCATACGCGGCGCTCTCCACCGATCTTGACGCGCGGGTCAAGGATAGCATACACAATGTCCAGCAAAAAGACTGTGGTCACCAAGAGATACGCAATCAAGACGACGTTACCTACAATCACTGGCACATCGAAAATGCTGATGGCTTGGTACAACAGACGACCAACCCCGGGCCAGGCAAAGACGGTTTCCAAGATGATGGCGCCTTGCCAGATGTAGATGAGCATCAACGAGAACGCGGTGACGATCGGCGGCAAGGTGGGGCGTAGGATGTAACGACGTTCAATCGTGCGTGCGGTCAATCCTTTGGCTTTTGCCATCTCCACATAGTCTTCGCTCGAATAGATGAGGAAGAAGGTACGCCACTGATAGATGCCAACAAAGATGCCGTGCAGAATGATCGCACTCACCGGCAAAATCATATGCCGCAACAAACTGAGCAGATACTCGCCGGTGGATTCAGGAGGTGGCGTGGCGACCATTCCACCAAAAGGCAGGATGTGCAAGATGGACGCGAAAATGAGGATGAGGAAGATACCGTAGAACCACGCTGGGACCGTAGATGCCGGTGCCATCGCAATAATCAAGCGGTCGAACCAACTGCCATAGTGCCGCGAGAGATAGAGCGCGATGAAGATCGCGGTGAAGAATAGCGAGAGGTTCGCCGTCGCTGAGAGTAGCAACGTGGCGGGGATACGTTCCAGCAAGATCAGGCGCACCATTTTCGAGCCGCTGTTGCTCGTCAAGTGCTCCGCGCGTCCCAGATTCAATGTCAACGCATCTACCAAATAGTCCACGCTGCGCACCACAAACGGTTGATCGAGGCGCAAACGTTGCATCTCCAGCACGACCAAATCGTCAATGTATTTCCGTAGTTCGCTGGGTGGCAATGTTTGCAGATTGGGATCGTTCAACACGACCGCGCCCACCTGCTCGCGAATTTGGGCGATACGAATCGTATCCAAATAGCCACCCATATTCGCGATCAGCACCGTCAAGTACACACCAATGACTACGGTGAGAAACAACGCGGTGCCGCGAAAGATGACGTACTTGCCGAGGCGCGCCAGTGTATCGGGAATATGAATGCCAATGCGGGGCTTGGCGAGAGTTTGTTCTGTCAAAACACCGGAAGCCATTGCATACTCCTTCCGATAGAGAGAGACCTGACAGGTCAACCGACCTGTCAGGTCTCGACCTTACTACTTATTTCACCGTCACGAAGGACATGGAAGCGAACTCGGGTTTGGCAATCAACTTGGAGACGACAATCACTTCGAGACGGTTGGAGCCCGCCGCGAGTTTGTTCGTTTGATCAGCGGTGAGTTCGGCTACCCAATCGCCATCCTTGACTGCTTTGGCTTCGCCGGTGAAGGCGAGGTTGCCCGTCGCGTCAATGACGAGGAACTTGACAAAGTCAAGGTCTTTGGTGGCGTAGGGTTGGTTCTTGAAGGTGACTTTGATGTTGAACTCGGCTTTTTGTCCGCTGGTCACGCGGCTCGGTCCGGACACTGCCACCGCTGGACTGGGTGCCGCCGCAAAGCGCAGCCAGCGATCCGCTGGGTCTGTAAAGTCCGCGAACTTGCGGATGATGACTTGCTTCTCCGTCGGGCGGACTTGGTGTAGATAGAACGGACCATCGCCAACCCAGAAGTGATTGCGGTCCCTGTAGAACTTGCTCAGGTTCTCATACCGCGTCTTGGCTTCTGCCGCCGTGACGTATTGACCAAGCGTCGGCGCGTACGGAATGTAACTCTTCTCCAGCGACGAAGTGAGATATTTCTCCAAAATCTTCAGACTGGGACCGCCGATAAAGTTCATCTGCTCAATCTTGAGTTTGGAGGCTTTGCCGCTGGTGAAGATGAGTTCCTTGGCGGCTTCGGCTTGGATACCGAGCGACATGGTGTGCCACATTCCGATACCTTGCGAGTAGTACGGATAGATATCACGCGCGCTCGCGATCAACTCGGCATCGGGGAAGATGGTGTCGTTGTACGCTTCGACGACGAGCGGATCCTTGGAGACGATCTTCCAACCCTTGAAGTTGGTCATAAAGGATCGGAAAGCGGGCACAGCGGCTTCGTCAAAGATCGCGCTCTTTTCGTTGGCACGGTCGAAGGTCAGGATCATTCCTAGCACGAAATCGCCAAGTGAGAGCGTGCTACCGTCATGCAACTTGGTCTTGAAGAGGTCTTTGTTGTAGTAGAGAACAGTCTTGGTGCGTGCAGTGACGGTTTGGGTGAACTTTTCGCCAGCAGTAATGAACGTTTGCTTTTCAGCGTTCCAGTCCACCCAGGCGTCCTTGGGCACTTCGATCGTCTTGGCAAAGTTCAAGGTGACCCAATCGAGCGTCTTGGCAACGGGCAGACCTTCCTGCACGGTCACTTCGGCTTTCTCGATGCGATAGGGCCAGTAGAGACCGGTGTACGGATCGGGCAACAACGCGAGTTGACCCGTCGCGCGGAAGATCATTGTGTCGTAAATCCAGTTGCTACCGCCGATGGGGTTCCATACAGCCGTGAGGATGCTGGGTGCGCCGAATTTGACGCTACCACCGGCTTTGCCGCCGAGGTTGATCGTTTGGGGCCAGAGCCACGAACCTGATTGACCACCCGCGAGGTCAACCGCCACACCGACTTCGGGGCGATAGACGTTCAGACTGACGCGGTTGACCAACCAGACGCGCGCCGAATCTTTCATTGAAAGATCCAGGGCTTCGGCGAACATCTTGGTGCGTTCCGCGACGTCTTTGTAATCGCGGCGGGTCAAGCGTTCGGAAATCTTGTCAAACTCGGGCGATGGCTTGTAGGCTTGCCACAGTGGTTCCGAGCGACCGCGTGCGGTGTAGTAGTACGTAAAGTTGTTCGCCAAATCGCGATTGACGACGGTGCTGATCCAGCCACCCGTGTAAACATGCCACTTGCCTTCGGCGGGATCACCACTGAGCCAAATCGGGGAGGCTTCAGCGGAGGTCTTGTACTGGCGATCAGCGGTAAAGCCGAGGTCTTCCAATTGCTTGGCGACATAGTCACCAATCGCGCGGCGTTCATCTTCCGTGCGGATGATGAGAATCACAGTCACGGGCGTGCCTTTGTAGGTCCACTTGCCACCCACAAGTTCGGCACCCAGTTTCTTCATCTCCGCTTCGATTTGCGCTTTGGCTTTGTCTTTGTTGTACGAGTACTTGATTTCGAGCGCACGCGCGACATCAGCCACCTTGGCATAGTCGGGGAAGACCGGGTTGAGAACGGTGTACATCGGGATCGCCAAGCCGCCGTAAATTTCCTTAACGACATAGTCGCGATCCACTAGCCAGTTCATCGCCTCACGAATCGCTGGGACTGAGAATGGATTGAGACGACCATCCTTGAACGTCGGTCCCACGGGATTGAAGGACAACTCGGTCGTGGAGCCGTACGACGGCGCAAACACCGCGTTCTTCGAGTCTTTCAACTTGGCATAAATCTTGGGATCGGAAATGCCAAAGCCAAAGATGTGCATATCGCCAGATTCGATCATCGTCACTGCTTTGGCACTATCTGGCTCCTCAAAGAACACAACCTCATCCACCCATGCGCCTTTAACCGGGACAGGTGTCGGCGTTGGGGGCACAGGCGTCGCTGTCGGTGGAGCAGGCGTTGCCGTCGGTGCTGGGGGTTTAGTTGGTTCAGGTGCTTTGGTCGGTGGAACAGGTGTTGGTGTGGGTGCGCACGCAATCAAGAGCGCGAACACCAACAATACAGCAACAATCAAAGTTGCTTTTTTCATCTTTCTCTCCTCCTAGAAAATCGAAAAACTGTTGGGGAAATCAGAAGTTCAGAAAAGCGGTTCAGACCTCCCACACGATTTTAGATTTCAGATTTGCGATTTCAGATTTTTTAAATCTGCAATCTACAATCTGCCATCTACAATCATCAGGAGTGTCTTGCTTGAGTCCATCACCTCCTTCCGAAGGATAACAGGGAAATCAGTAGATTGGTGATGCAGATTATATGTGAAATTGTTGGGGGTGTCAAACGCGTGGTTAGGGCAGGTGCAGAGTTGGCGACTGGAGAGACGCGTCGCCGACGCGTCTGTACTCGCCGCGATCGCAAGCGTTCACGCCTTTTGACTTCATCGTTCCCCACAAGTTCGATGCGTGAACGCTTGCGACCATTACCCGAAGCCGACCGCCGTCGTCTAAATTAGCCCGCGAAGGGCGGGCTTCGGGTCGTTGTTGGTGTGATGGATTCGCTTGGCTCACCACAAGATTTTTTCGCTTTCAATAGACTTGGCACCGACAGCGAAGACTTTATCCCAACCTATCTCCCGCCTCCTGCTTCCTGCCTACTGCCTCCTGCATCTCACCTTCTATCTTTCATCCGGTAGTGATCAAAAAGTAATGCTGCGAGTGTCATTCTGAGGCGCGTTTTTCGCGCCGAAGAATCTCTCGAAGGACTTTGCGAGACGCTTCGCTGCGCTCAGCGTGACAGAGTGCCTTACCAGCATTACTTTTGTAGCACCACCCTTTCATCCTCCGTCAATTTCCGTTTGAATACCTTGCCTACAAACGTTTTGGGCAACTGGTCACGAAATTCGATGAGATGTGGCA
Source organism: Anaerolineae bacterium (assembly GCA_026417715.1). Lineage (GTDB taxonomy): Bacteria > Chloroflexota > Anaerolineae > UBA4142 > UBA4142 > VGOB01. The sequence continues at coordinate 5,920 of JAOACU010000066.1, forward strand.
CGGCGTAGTCCGCGAGGCGCTGGCGACAAAATTCGATGAACTCTTCGGGGGTTGCCATTTCGCCTTTGCGCAGCACCACGTACGCCTTGACGATTTGCTCCTTGCCGTCGGGTGGCACACCCGTAACAGCAACTTCCAGAACCTTGGGATTTTCGTACAACACCTCTTCCACATCGCGCGGATAGATGTTATAAGTGCCCGCGAGAATCATATCTTTTTTGCGATCAATGATTTGAAAGTAGCCGTCCTCGTCCATCCGCGCCAGATCGCCGGTAAACAACCAGCCATCGCGCAGCACTTGGGCAGTTTCATCGGGACGATTCCAATAGCCGCGCATCACTTGCGGACCGCGCACCACCAATTCGCCGATATTGCCGACGGGCACATCCTGCCCCGTGTGTATATCCACGATTTTCGCGTCCGTATCGGGTAACGGGATACCAATCGAACCGATTTTGCGTTGACCATAGATCGGATTGACGTGCGTGACGGGACTGGCTTCGGTCAGTCCATAACCCTCGACAAGTTTGCCGCGCGTGATTTTCTCGAATGCTTCTTGCACTTCGATTGGCAAAGGCGCGGCACCACTCACACACGCGCGAATGGATTGCAAACCAAAGCGGCGCACACCGGGATACTGGTTGATCGCGACGTACATCGTCGGGACGCCGGGAAACATCGTGGGGCGATACTTTTTGATGACGTTCAACACCTCGCGCGTTGAAAACGACGGAAGGAGAATCAACGTGGCGGCAATCGCAATGCCAACGTTCATCGCCGCGGTCATTCCGTACGAGTGCGAGAACGGCAAGACAGCGACGATGCGCTCGTTCCCTTCCTCGATGTCGGTAAGCCAGTGACGCACTTGGGTTGTGTTGGCAACAAGATTCGCGTGTGTGAGCATCACCCCTTTGGGAATATCGGTGGTGCCGGTCGAGTACTGAATCACCGCCAAATCGTCGGGTGTCACTTCGACGTTTGGTGTATCGGCAGACGCGCGCGTGAGCAAATCTTGCCACACGTACGTATCACGCTCACCGCGTACATCAATGCGATGACCTTCGCGCGCTTCGCGCACAATCGTAAAGAGCAAGCGACGCAGGGGCGAAAAATATTCCTTGATGTTGGTCACAATCACGCGCTTGAGCGGCGTACCCGCGCGCACCATTCGCACGAGTGGATAGAACACACTTAGCGCGATGATCGTCTCCGCGCCCGAATCGTTCAATTGATGTCCCAACTCATCGGCGGTGAAGAGCGGATTGAGACTAACGACGACAGCACCGATTTTGAGCGCGGCATAGTACGCTATCACCATTTGTGGTGAGTTGGGCAACAAAAGCGCGACGCGATCACCTTTCTTCACGCCCAGTTGCATCAGTGCGTTTGCCAAACGATTCACTGCCGCGTTCAACTCGCGATAGGTGAGGACGCCATCGTAGAACACGAGCGCGCGCGTGTTGGGATGTCGGCGCGCGGCACTATCGAGAAAACGGAACAAGGGTTGCGAAGGGTACGCCAGCGTGTAGGGCACATCGGCTTCATAGTGGCGCAACCAAGGTCGCTGTTGGAGCAGAGCGGCTTTGTCGCGTTCGCGTTCGGCGCGCCACGAGACGGTCGCCGCACCCAGAAAACGCGTGATGGCGCGATTCACCGCATCGGGTCGTTCGAGTTGAACGAGATGCGCCGACACCGGAATCTTGGCGAGTTGCGCGCCGGGAATCAAATCGGGCACAGCATCGTACGCCGATTGTTTGAACACCAAATCGCGATGACCGATGATGACGAGCGTGGGCATCGGCAATCGCGGAAAATAGTCGCGCCCGCGCCATTGCGTCAGCGCGCGATGGTACATTGCCTTGAGAACGAAGGCAGGCGCGGCAAGTGCGCGCGGCACCAGCGCGCGAATCGGTTCGGCGATGACCAGCGGCAAGTGAAAAGCAAGGCGCAACACAGGGTTGAGGACAAAATCAACGGCGGTACTCACCAACACCAAGCGTTCGACGCGGTCGGGGTGACGCATCGCGTACGTTGTGGCAAGCGCGCCGCCAAACGAATGTCCGAGGAGGACAAAGGTCGGAGGAAAATGGAGCGCGTCCACCACGCGCTCGATGTCGCGCACCAAGTCGTCTATTGCATAGCCGTTGGGCGGACAATCCGACAAGCCGTGTCCGCGCAAATCGGGTGCCACAACGCGATGCTTGTCGGCAAAGGCGATAAGTTGATGTTCCCACTGCATCGCGAATCCGCCAAAGCCGTGAATGAACAAGAGCGTGCGTTCCGCCGGTGAACGTCCCGCGTCAATCACGCTCAAACGCACCAGTGGCTGATCCGAAACCACCACATCTTTGCGATAGAGTTCGAGATCGAGCAGAGGCATTCGTCACCTCACTTACGCAATACGTGATACGTGATACGTGATGCGTGATACGTGATGCGTGAGACGTGGAGACGTGAGGCGCGATCAATACCACACAAAGACGCGCGTCGCGCTAGGGGGACTGGAGGCGGAGGCGGGCGCGTTGAGCGTCGGCTGGCTCACAATCAGCACGTACCACGAAAACGATGTCCCTTGTGGATTCGCGCCGGGATAATCGCTGGCAGTGAGTTTGATGCTCGTACCTTGTTTGACTTGACGGATGATCGCCTTTTTTTCACCTTGCCACACGTAATCAATGTGCACGACGTAAAACTCGTTCGGCTTGAGTGCACCTGGCGATTCCCAACTCAATAGCGGGAGGTCTTGATTACCGCGAAAGATGTGTCCGTTGGGGGGCCAGAGCAAGTTCGGCGCGGCGTGTGTAAAAGTCAGCGTAGGTGTGACTGATGCATTCACTAGTGGCGTGGGCGTTGGCGTCGGTGTCCACGCGCCAACGGGCACGATCAACCACTGCCCCACCGAAAGCAAGTCGCTCTCCAATTGATTGGCGACGCGAATCGCTTCGACGTTCGAGCCGTACGTTGCGGCGATGCCAATCAGCGTATCGCCGCGTCTGACCTGATGACGAATCACCCCCGCTGCACCGGCGGCTTCTGCCGATGTCGGGGGTGATTGAAACGAGAGCGGAGTCGGTGTGCCCGGTGGAAACGTCGGCGTGGGAGGTGGCGTAGGTGTAGGTAGGGGAATGATCAACTCATCGCCCACGCGAATAATATCGTCCTTGAGATTGTTCGCGTTCTTGATCGCCTGCACCGTCGTTTTGTAGCGGACTGCAATTTCCAGCAACGTATCGCCCGGTTTGACGCGATACTTGATCGTTACAGGAGTGGGACCCAGTGTGGGCGAAGGAATCGGTGTGGCGATGATCATAGTCACGATTGGTGTCACAGCACGCGGTGTGCTCGTACGCGTGGCGGTGGCTGATGCGCCTCCCCAACCCAAACGTTGCGGACCACCGAACAGGATGAACGCGACGATGCCAATGACGACGACAAGCAAGGCAAGTCCCGTCAGCACCAACCAAGGAGGTAACGTGTCTCCGAACGTTTCGCCCAAGTGTGCGGGGACGCGTTGTACCATCCGTTCGTGCCGCCAAGGTTCAGTCTGTTTCGGGCGCGGGGGCGGGGTAGGTCGTCCAGATGCCATAAAAAATTTGCCTCAACCTATTCTCGTTATCTGGGTCTGATGATATTATACCAAACCTTTGTGATTTTGCCAACGACCCAAAGTTGGTGACCTATGGCTGGTGCCAAGTCGGCGTTGGCGACTGGAGAGACGCGTCGGCGACGCGTCTGTACTCGCCGCGACAACAACCCCAAGCCGACCTTCGTCGGCCAAGTTTACAAAATTGATTCGCTCGGCATCAACCCTGTAGCGAGACCTCACATCGTCTCTGGTGCAGTCACGCCCATCAAATTCAACGTGCGCGCGAGCGTGTACTTGGCGGCGGCGACGAGTTTGAGACGCGCGCGCGAAATCGCCGCATCGGCAGGATCGGAAGAGATGACGCGACATTGTTTGTAGAACACGTGAAAGATGCCGGCAAGTTCGATAGCGTAATGCGGCAGATGATGCGGCTCGAGTTTCGTTGCAACGAGTTCGACGATTTCGGGCAGACGCAACATTGCGCGAATCAGTTCGAGTTCGGCGGGATGCGTCAACAGCGATACGTCACCCTCGTCCATTGTCAAGCCCGCCTCTGCCGCTTTGCGCAAGATGCTCGCGATGCGCGCATGCGCGTATTGCACATAGTACACCGGATTTTCGTCCGATTGTTTGACCGCAACTTCCAAATCGAAATCAATCGTTGCGGTCGCCGATTGTGTGATGAGCATAAAACGCACCGCGTCGGGTCCTACTTCGTCCAACAAGTCGTCGAGCGTGACGAATTCGCCGGTGCGTTTGCTCATTCGCACGATTTCGCCACCGCGTCGAAGCGTGACGAATTGGTAGAGCAAAATCGTCACGCGTTCAGGATCGAGTCCGAGTGCGCGCGCGGCGGCAAGCACGCGCGGCACGTCGCCGTGATGATCCGCGCCCCATACGTAAATCGCGCGGTCGAATTTGCGAATGGCAAGTTTGTTCCACACGTACGCCACATCGGACGCGAAATAGGTGGGGCGTTCATCGGGATCGGCAATCACCTTGGGTGAACGAATCAACACCGCATCTTTTTCTTCGCCGAGTGCTTGCGCGGCAAACCACACCGCATCGTCTTTCTCGAACACCAAGCCCTTGTCTTTGAGAATTTGCAAACAGTAGTCAAACGTGCCATCCTCGTACAACGAACGCTCCGAAAACCAGTTATCGAATCGCACATTCATTCGCTCTAGCGTTTTCTGAATCTGTGCGCGAATCAATTCCATTGCCAAGCGTCCTAATTCGCGCACGGCGCGCGCGCGCGGCATCTGCAAGAATTGGTCGCCGTACTGTTCCGCGAATTGTTTGCCGATTTCAATCACGTAATTGCCGTGATAACCATCTTCGGGGAACGGCTCGTCCTTACCAAGGGATTGGGCGTAGCGCGCGAAAACACTTTCGCCCAAGTGTCGCACTTGCGAACCATTGTCGTTGATGTAAAACTCGCGATGAACGCGATGCCCTGCAGCCGCAAGCACGTTCGCCAACGTATCGCCAATCGCACCGTTGCGTCCACTGCCGACGTGCATCGGTCCCGTCGGATTGACGCTGACATGCTCGACTTGGATGGACAAGGGACGTTCGGGTTGCAGATCGCCATAGCGCGCGCCTTGCACAAGGATCGTGTTCACTTGACGCGCGAGCCACGCCTCGCTCAAACGAAAATTCACAAAGCCGGGCGCGCTCGGTTCGACCTTGGCGATTGCGTCGTCGGCTGGAACGTGCGCGGCAATTGCCTCGGCGATTTGTATGGGGGCGCGTTTGGCTTCGCGCGCGAGTTTCAACGGCGCGGCAGTCGCGAAATCGCCCCACTCTTTCCGTTGCGGACGTTCGATGAGCACATCGGGAACGGTAAAGTCGGGGAGCGCGTGCGCGCGTTGCGCGTTTGCAATGGCTTGCTTAACGAGAGCGGCGAGATGATTTTTGATGAGCATAACATTCCTCTATTTGAGACTTACAGGTCGCGTTCTTCAAATCGTTCTCGGCTTTTTCGACCCATTGCCGAATCACACGTAGCGTTTCAGCGTTGGCGGGCATAAAGCACTTTTCCTTCTTGCAATGCGGGTTTGACCAAAGTTCCCGCAATGTGACGTTGGCGTGCGAATTCGTCGGGAGTCACTACTACAATATCCTTGGGC
>JAOACU010000661.1 GCA_026417715.1 Anaerolineae bacterium
AGACAGCTGGTGCAAGGGCTGTACCGCGAGAGCAAACCCACGCGTCTCATTGTCGAATGGCAACCTGTACCGCCGGATGACAGCACACCTGCGGATGTGATGAGTGTGCGCCGCCAAATCCATCTCGTTTTCGACGCGTGTGCATTGGCGCTTGTCAACTACTTGATGCAGTATCCTGAGCAATGGCAGCGCATGCCCGAGTGGGCGCACACGACTATCGCGTGGTTCATCCGCACTTTTACTCAGGGCGATCTCAAAACGCGTCTTGAAAAATGGACGACCGAAGCCAATCCCTCGGCATCTGCAATTCTGCAAACGATTCGTGAGAACACGCGCCAAGTTTTACAACCCTCTGCCTCACCCGATTACATCATTGCTGAACTCGTCAAAGCCATTCAACCTTTGGGCTTGGATGGAATCTGGATTGTCGCGGACGGCTTGGAGAAATGGGTAACTATCGAACCCGAACGTCTTGCTACTGACCTCGCAAATTTTCTCTCTGCCTTGATCTTATTCGAGCGCACCAAGTTGGTGTACAAGTTCTTTGTCCCTCAACACCTTGAATCGGCATTGTGTGCCGCCACAGGCGTGCAACGCCGTCGGCTTGATAGTTATCGCTTGCAATGGGACGCCTCCGCGCTCCAAACGATGGTCGAACGTCGTCTCGCGCTTGCTACTGGTATCAAGGGGTTTACGCTTACGCATTTGTGCGCTACACCTGCGCCCAAGAAAACGCGTAGCAAGAAAACGCCCGAAAAGCAACTCACCCTGTTGGATTGGCTTCAAGCGGCTGGTGGCACCAATCCACGCGAGTGGCTTGACCAAGTGCGCCCACTGGTGCAGTACTACCTTGAACATCGTCTCAACAGACCAATAGATGCGACGACGTGGCGAGAACTACGCCGCAACTATCCGCCCCGTTTGTACTTTGACGACTCGAAGAAACACGTCATCGTTGGTGGACGTGCTGTTCCCCTAGAACAAATTCCTGCTCAAGCATATGAAATGCTGCGTTACCTGATCAAACACAGCAATCAAACTGTTGACAAACCCACCCTGTATTTTCAAGGGTATAGAGGATTGGAGCGTGTGCCACACGAGGGCGAGAAGGGGTATGAAAAACCTATCGAGTACGAAGGGCTGATTGCTGTCTCTTATACACATCT
>JAOACU010000662.1 GCA_026417715.1 Anaerolineae bacterium
GATTGAGACAGTGCAACAAGTCACGGGACGCGCGATTCCTGTCGTCCCATCACCGCGCCGCCCTGGCGATCCCGCGCGACTTGTCGCCAGTTCCGAGCGCATCCAACGCGAACTTGGTTGGACGCCGCGCTATCCCGACTTGAAGACAATGGTCGAGACGGCATGGGCATGGCGACAAAAACATCCACGCGGATATGATGTGTAATGCCAACGTCACGCTTTCAACTCTACCTCACACGACAAGCCAGTAGTCTAGGACGATACCTTCTCGAACAATCTCTCCAAGCGTTATTCGGTGGTATCCCAACGATTGTCGGCATTGGGTTGCGCGCGCTGGTCTATCGCGCGATGATGCGCATCGAAGGTATTGTGGCGATTGAAGCGAATGTGCGCATTCGGTTTGCGAACAATGTGCGCTTGGCGCGCGGTGTCTATCTGGACGAAGGGGTGTATTTGCACGCGTGTCCGAATGGCATCGAAATCGGCGAAAATACGTACGTGATGCATCACGCCGAATTGCACGTTTACAATTTTCGTGATCTGCCCCACGCGGGAATCAAAATCGGCAAGAATTGTTTGATTAGCGAGTTCAACGTTTTGCGCGGTCAAGGTGGTATCACCATCGGTGATAACGTCTATACCGCGCCGCTGGTGCAAATCCTTGCTGTCAATCACGTCTATCACGATCCGAATATTCCGATCATCCAGCAAGGTATCACGGCAGAAGGCATCGTCATTGAAGATGATGCATGGATTGGTGCAGGCGCGATTATTCTCGATGGGGTGCGTATCGGTAAAGGTGCGGTGATCGCCGCTGGTGCGGTCGTCACTAGCGATGTACCACCGCACACAGTTGTAGGTGGCGTACCGGCGCGCGTCTTGCAAACGATTACGGAATCCACGCCGCGTCCGCGTGTGCCAGTCTACTTTGGAAAAGATGTATGATGCCGACCGATTCAAATTTTGTTTCGCTGATTATCCCCGCTTACAATGAGCAAGATGGCATCGCCAGCATTCTCACGCGCGCATTGGCGGTTGAGGCATCACTGCAAAAAGAATTGGGGTTGGGGCTAGAAGTGATCGTCGTGGACGATGGTTCACACGATCGTACTGCTTCGATTGTGCGTGAATATCCGAATGTGACCTTGATTCAGCATCCGTGCAATCGTGGCTATGGCGCTGCCATCAAGAC
>JAOACU010000663.1 GCA_026417715.1 Anaerolineae bacterium
GTAATAATTCCCGACCCCACCGTGCGTCCACCTTCGCGAATCGCAAAACGCGACCCTTTCTCCAACGCCACCGGCACAATCAACTTTACCCGCATCGAGGTCGTGTCCCCCGGCATCACCATCTCCACACCCTCAGGTAACGTCACGTCTCCCGTCACGTCCAACGTCCGCACGTAAAACTGCGGACGATACCCGTTGAAGAACGGCGTGTGCCGCCCTCCTTCTTCCTTCTTCAACACATACACTTCACCCTCAAACTCCGTGTGCGGCTTGATCGAACCCGGCGCCGCCAACACCATCCCACGCTCCACCTCGTTCCGCTCAATGCCGCGCAGCAAACAACCAATGTTGTCTCCCGCTTGCCCTGAATCCAACAACTTGCGGAACATCTCCACGCCCGTCACCACCGTCTGCCGCGTCTCGCGAATCCCCACAATCTCTACCGTGTCACCAACTTTCACTTGCCCGCGCTCGACGCGTCCTGTTACCACCGTGCCGCGCCCCTTGATGCCAAACACATCCTCAATCGGCATCAAGAATGGTTTGTCCACCGCGCGCACAGGCGTCGGAATGTATTCATCCACCACCCGCATCAATTCCAAAATGGACTTGTATTCCTCCGCATTCGGGTCTTTCGAGTTGCTCGCCAATGCCTTGAGCGCACTCCCGCGCACAATCGGCGTCTTGTCGCCAGGAAAACCGTAGGTGGTCAACAAGTCACGCAATTCCAGTTCCACCAAGTCCAACAGTTCAGGGTCGTCCATCAAGTCCACCTTGTTGAGATAGACGACAATCGCAGGCACTTCCACTTGGCGCGCCAAGAGAATGTGCTCGCGCGTCTGCGGCATCGGACCATCGGGCGCCGAGACGACGAGGATCGCACCGTCCATCTGCGCCGCGCCGGTGATCATATTCTTGATATAGTCGGCGTGGCCAGGGCAGTCAATATGTGCATAGTGCCGCTTGTCGGTTTCGTATTCGACGTGCGAAATGGCAATCGTCAAGATTTTGGTTTCGTCGCGGCGACCTTGTTTCTCGGATGCCTTGGCGACTTCGTCGTACGAGACGTAGTTGGCTTGACCTTTGAGCGAGAGGACTTTGGTGATCGCGGCAGTGAGCGTCGTTTTGCCATGATCCACGTGTCCAATCGTGCCAACGTTGACATGCGGTTTGGTGCGTTCAAATTT
>JAOACU010000664.1 GCA_026417715.1 Anaerolineae bacterium
GAGATTTTGCGGAGGTTTTGGAGAGTTTTTCATCCCGCCCTCGCGTTACACTAGGAACGGGGTAGGCGCGAGGGAAGGGAGAATGGTTGCCAGCCACGCCTAAACCTCGCTCCACCTCCATTATACCTGAAAACAACGGTGGTTGACAAGAGGGAAGGAGGACGGATGACCGAAGACGGAGGACAGACGACGGTCATCGGTCAGTGGAGGTTACGATGATTCGTAAACTGGTTTTGCTCGTGTGTTTCATTCTTGCGCTAACCGCGTGTGAGAACGCCAAACCCAGCATCGTGATCGTCTCACCCGCGCACGGCAGTCAGTTTCGCGAAGGCGAAACGATTGCGGTGCAATCTACCGCGACGGACGCGCGCGGCGTCGCGCGTGTCGAGTTGCTTGTGGATGGCGCGGTCGTGCGACTCGATGCGGCGCCTGCGCCGCAAACGACGTTCACATTGATTCAAACGTGGCAGGCAACGCCGGGCACGCATACCTTGATGGTGCGCGCGTACAACACCTCGGGCGCGATGAGCGATCCTGCCGCTGTTTCGATTACGGTGAGCGCGCGTGGCGCGAGTCTGGCGACGCCAATACCAACATTGCCCCCGATGACGCCGGGCATCGCGACACCTCTGCCACCTCCCACGCTTGTGAGCGGCGAAACACCCATCCCTACTACACCTGCACCGCTGCCCACCACGCCTGCACCCTTGCCTACAACTCCCGCGCCACAGACAGGTTGCGTGGGCACACCGAGCATCGAATCGTTCACCGCATCGCCCACGACGATTAGCGCGGGTGGTTCATCCACGTTGAGTTGGGGCTTGGTCAGCAACGCCGATGCGGTCGAAATTGATCAAGGCATCGGCGGTGTGGCAACCCCCGGCTCGCGCGTCGTTTCACCTGCCACGACGACAACGTACACACTCACTGCGCGTTGTGGTGCGAACATCGCCACGCGCCAAGTGACGATTGTCGTCGGCGCGGCGTTCGCGGTCACGGAAGCGCGAATGACGGTTGCCTCGCGCACATACAACGGCACTTGCCCCACCACATTCGACATCGAAGGCGAGATTCGCACAAACGGCGAAGGCACGGTGACGTATCGCTGGGAACGCTCGGCGATTGTCGGTGGTGTCGGTTCGACGACGCTTAGTCCGATGCAAACAGCGAATTTTATCGGGAGCGTG
>JAOACU010000665.1 GCA_026417715.1 Anaerolineae bacterium
GGAACATCGGTGGCGAGGATAGCACCGTCGGGACCCGAACCGCGCAACTGTGCCAAGTCCACGCCGCGTTCACGCGCCAAGCGTCGCGCTTTGGGCGATGCGGCAACGAGTCGCGGCGTAACAGTAGTCTGAGGTCTGGGGGTTTTAGTCGTCTCAAGGTACGCCAACACGTCCGCTTTTTCGATGCGTTCCCCGCTGGGCTTGACGCGCGCGAGATCAACGCCGTGTTCAGCGGCGATTTTGCGCGCAACGGGCGATGCGTTGGGAACGACCGATACCTCTTCGGGGGCAAGAATCACCGCGATGGTTTGCCCGACTGGCACCACATCGCCTTCACGCGCAGTGATGTGCGCCAAGACGCCAGAGGCGGGTGCTTCGATTTCCACCGTCACCTTGTCGGTTTCGATTTCGATTAGCGGTTCGCCTTTGGTCACCGCTGCGCCTTCGCTTTTCAACCAGCGCAAAATTTTTCCGCTATCCTGCGCCATTTCCAGCGCAGGCATAATCACGTTGGTGGGCAAGGGTATCTCCGAATTTAGTGTTCAGTGTTTAGTATTCAGTGTTTAGTCACTATTGACTACTTGGCTCGTGTGTGCGTATCGTCGGCAGGGGACCTGTCGCGGTGAAATAGTGTCGTCCCGCGACCATCAACTCGTTAGCAGGGAAACGTGTGATAACTTCGTGTCCTGTTTCGGTGACGACGATTTCTTCTTCGATGCGCGCCGCACTCCAACCATCCGACGAGGGCCAGAAGGTTTCTAGCGCGAACACCATCCCTGGTTTGATTTCAACAGGATGCTCTAGTGAGACCAAACGGCTGATAACCGGCTGTTCCCAAATTGCCAAGCCAACGCCGTGTCCGTACTGCAAACCGAACGCGGCTTCTTCGTTGGGAAAGCCGAATTCGGTAGCGGGGGGCCAGACAGACGCGATTTGTGCAGTCGTGCAACCCGGTCGCACCAATTCGATGGCTGCGTCGAGATAATCGCGGCAACGTTTGTAGGCGTCTACCATCGCTTGCGAGGCGTAACCGATAACGAAGGTGCGATAGTAGCAGGTGCGATAACCCATATACGATTGCAACATTTAAGCTTCCAACTTCAATACCCATAAATTTCGGACTCATAATATTGATTATGATAAATCCCGCATAAACAATGGCATACAACATAAAAAGCCATTT
>JAOACU010000666.1 GCA_026417715.1 Anaerolineae bacterium
CGAAATCACACCACGCGCGCGTGTGCTCGACATCGGCGCGGGCAAGGGCTTGCTCGCGCAAGCACTAACGCAACAACTCGATGCGCGCGTGACGTTGGTGGATGTAGCATCGTACAACCAAAGCAATTTGCCGCTGACGATTTGCGATAGTCGCGCGCTTGCCTTTGCCGACGCAAGTTTCGATTACGCGCTCTTGAGTTTTGTTTTGCATCACACGTGTCACCCTGAAGCCATTTTGCGCGAGGCGTTGCGCGTGGCGCGCACAGTCATCGTCATCGAGAACGATGTGCGCGGCAAAGTGCGCGCCGCACTCACACGCGCGCTCGACTCGTATCCCGCATTGCGCTACGGCACGCCACCGTGCTATTTCACCAAATCGCGCGACGAGTGGCTAGAATGGTTCGCGCAATTTCCCGTTGAGATACGGCTCGTGAGTGAGTTTAGTTTAGAGTACGGATTCTTTCGGAATTTTACCGTGGTGTTGACAAAAGACGAAGGACGAAAGACAAACGAACCACTGCCCTTGTCATTTGTTCATTCATAGCCCGAAAACAATCAATGGCAAACAAGACAGTGCATCTCAACCGTGAAGAACTGGAATATCTTTACTTGGTAGAGCGATTAGGCATAGACGCCATTGCTGCGCGTCTGAAAACTTCGCATGGAAGTGTATGGCGCGCGCTGGACGAATATGGAATCACACGTAGAGACCTCTCCGATGCTTGCACAAAACATCATCGCGCTAATTTTTCTGGAGATCTACGCGAAAAGGCATATCTGATCGGTTTACGTCTCGGTGATCTTTGGGTGAGTAAAAACAAACCAGGCATCGGTAGCAAAACAATCTTGGTCAGTTGTCATTCTTCAAGCCATGAGCAAATCGAACTTGTTCGCTCTCTATTCGAGATTTACGGTCACGTGCATATCACGACATACCTTGATGGATCGGCTCAGATTGTTTGTTATCTCAACGAGACCTTTGAATTTTTACTACCCAAAGAAGATGCGATACCTGATTGGATTCTCAACTCAGCCGACTATTTCGTGTCTTTCCTTGCGGGTTATGTTGATGCGGAAGGTAGTTTCTGTGTACCGCGTAACGGATGTGCGCAATTCCAACTCAAGTCTTGTGATGTCTGTATCATTCATACAATCAGAAATTTTTTGACACA
>JAOACU010000667.1 GCA_026417715.1 Anaerolineae bacterium
TGCAGAGAATTCGATCCGATTGCGGATACTGAAAGCGACGACGACGAAGCGCACTGCATCGCTTTGCGAACGTCGAAGTCGCGCGGCAAGTTCCTCAATCATCTTTCGTTCGTCTTTGCTACACAAAAACGTGAAACGCTTAAACCGTGCCATAAAAAAAACCCCCTCAGAATTTCCTAAGGGGGTTATACACCATTGCACCAAATTGAGATACTACAAACAGACGCAATTTTGTAACTACTTGACGTCCAGCAATTCGGCGTCTAGTTCTTCGAGTTTGCGCCGTACTGTGACGGGGAGGCGATATAGCATTCTGGCAATTTCATCGCGCGTTATGCTTGGGTGTCTGCGACTCCATTCCCAAACCGCGCGCCAATCCAATTTTCGCGGATTGCCCTTCATCGGTCGTGGTTGCGGCGGAAGATTGCGATGATGTTTTTGCCAACGCCAAATGAATTCTAATACCAATGGATTGTTAATATCAGTTTCGGGGGTGATTATCAGTTCTTCAACCCAATCATTGCCGTCGCGTTTCACTTGGATTTTTGGGTAGCCGATGTAATAAAGAAAGGTAACCTTGCCTATTACCACAAGGTCGAAGAGACAACTTTTGAATTTCTGCGGAATGCCGAAACGCTGTTCAATTTCTTGCATATCTTGCTCAAGGTTGATGCGTCTTTGTGCACGTTTATTCCAAATCAGTTCCCGCGATTGGGAAATACCAATCAAACCCGCGTTCAAGTCATTATAGCCAAGCCAATCGTCAAGTTCTTTCTCTGGGATAGGCAAACCATACTTGCGTAGTATTCGCCTGATTTCGGTCTGTAAATCCACGTCTTCAAAAATGCGCTTGAATTCAACATCTTCGGCTTGGCGAAACCCATCTATGCGCCGTAGTCCATTCTTTACTTTACGCTTTTGCATAAATCCCCCAAAACACAAAAGCCGTTCGCATCGAGCGAGCGGCTTGCGCGTATTTTGGAGTTGTGTTATATTCTCCATCGCCATAGCCGCCCGCACGGCTTTGGCATTGCGTTGTGATGTGTCCCAATCACGACGCAAACTTTTTCCTAAGGTATTCTAGCAAAAAAACACGCCGTAAGGCAAGGGTAACGCCTTGCCGCCCCTGTCTCTTATACACATCT
>JAOACU010000668.1 GCA_026417715.1 Anaerolineae bacterium
GAATCAGTTCGCATCGGCAGTAACGTGCAAGCGATTTTGTGTCGCGATGATAATTACAGCGGTGGTTGCGTCACACTCACCGCCGACACCGACAATCTCGATAGCACGTCGCTGGGTCGCAATCAACTTTCGTCGGTGCGTGTGCAAACGCGCGCGGGAAGCGATTGGCACGTCGAATATTTTAGCGACAAGAATCTGGGAAGTCGTTGTTACGAGGGCTGGGAGAATAGCACCTACATTTTCAAAAAGTGGGATGGCAACGCACCCGCCGGCAGTTGTCCCACCGATAATTTCAGCGCGCGTTTTACGCGTAATGTGAATTTTTCGGGCGGCGATTATTCGTTTCATCTGCAACACGATGATGGCGCGCGTTTGTTCATTGATGGACAAAACATCGTTAATGCGTGGTGGGACGGCGAAGGCGGACACGATGGCGCGCGCAATCTATCNGGCACACACGAGGTCAAGATCGAGTACTATGATCAAGGTGGCTTTGCGGCACTCGAAGCGTGGTGGCGCGGCGCGGGTTATTTGCCCAATGCGCCGGCGTTCGACCCGTATCAATGGCGCGCGGAATATTTTGGTAATCGCGCGTTGTGGGGTACGCCCGCGCTCGTCCAGAACGAAGGGAGCGGCTCGCTCAATCACGATTGGGGCGGAAGCGGCGTGGGCTATGGAATGCCCAGCGATAATTTCAGCGCGCGCTTTCAACGCACGGTCGGCTTTGAATGTGGTCGCTATCGTTTCAACGTTCACGTGGACGATGGCGTGCGCGTGTGGGTCGGCAACACACAGATTCTCGATGCGTGGCGCGATCAGGTCGCGGACTATGCGCCCGAAATTGATTTGCCTGCTGGCGATGCGGTCGTCAAGGTCGAGTATTACGAGAATGGCGGCAACGCGGCGATTCAAATGAGTTGGACGAAAATTTCGAGTTGTGTCACACCGCCGCCTGCGCCATCACTCGATACGCCCGCAAACGGCGCGACGCTCAATCGCACCGACAATGTGACGCTCACGTGGTTTGCCTCGAGCGGCGCGAACGATTACTATGCCGAGTTCTGGGGCGGTCCCTCGATCAATCTCAATTCATGATGGATAACCAGTTTGAATTGGATGCTTGGCTCGCAATGGGCGGGCAGTTATCAGTGGCGCGTCAAAGCGCGCAAC
>JAOACU010000669.1 GCA_026417715.1 Anaerolineae bacterium
CTCAATCTGAAACCTGTAACCTGTAACCTGCAACCTAACGAACGCCCAAAACGACACCGCACTCCACAATGTCACCCAGATGTACATTCGCGTCTCTTGCGAATAGTACACCTGAAACGGCGAAAGCGCAGTAAGAAACGCGGCAACCATTGCCACACGTCCATCAAAAACGGAATACGCAATACGAAATACAAGCGCGACGACAAGCACGCCAGCAATCACAGAGAGAAAACGTACTGCGTATTCCGTATTGCCTACGAAGGGCATCCAAAAGTGCAACAGCAGATAGTACAGCGGCGGATGAATATCGCGCGCGGCGCCGCTGACGATCGCTTCGATACTGCGCGACGCCAGCGCGACGCTTGTGCCTTCATCGTTCCACAAACTTGGCGCGTCGAGGAACGCAACGCGCAACGCAAAGGCAAGCAAAAGCGCGCTAAAAAATCCAAGACGATAGAAATGTTTCATCGGTAGTTGTCAGAACACGTCGAGTGTGTTAGAATTGTCACGAACGGAGGTAGCATGATGAACGCGTACGCAGAACAAGTTTATAAGCGCATACTTCCTCTACTCGAGACACTGCCGCCAGAAAGTCTGATGGTTGTCGAGCAGTTCGTTCGGTTTGTGCACGAATTGGCGCAGAAAGATCGAGTGGTCGAGACAGTCCCCAAGCCCACAGGCGCGCCTTACCTGTACCCAACTGTGCCAGTGCCCGCGTCAACGCTTCGCCGTCTTTCTGGCATCATGCCGCCTGTGGATGGCGACGCCCTTGCAGACACCGAAGCACTATACGAGGACGTGTGAC
The DNA here is from genome assembly GCA_026417715.1 of Anaerolineae bacterium. GTDB lineage: Bacteria > Chloroflexota > Anaerolineae > UBA4142 > UBA4142 > VGOB01. The sequence continues at coordinate 806 of JAOACU010000669.1, forward strand.
CTATGCAAGTCGCTATTGATTCCTCGGTATTGGTTGCGTTGCTCGTCCCGAACGATGTGTGGCATTCCCAAGCCGACGCTCTGTGGAACACCGTTGAGACATCTGGACACATCGGTGTTTACTTTGATTGTGTGGCTATCGAAGCCATCAGCGCCGCCGCGCGCCGACTGCACGAGAAGAACCTTACGGCGGAGGTCGGCGTGTTGCTCAACCGGCTGAACGACCGCGTGCCTCAAGATATGATTACTTGGATATTGCCCGATGCACCGCGCTTGTATGCCGAGGCGTTGACATTGATGCGCTCTTCTGCGGGCGCACTGAATTTCAACGATGCGTTGATCGCGCTCGCCTGCCGCG
>JAOACU010000670.1 GCA_026417715.1 Anaerolineae bacterium
GGCGTAAGGCAGTCTGCACGTAGTCGGAACGCCCTTTGGCACCAGCGGTTTGATACAGTTCATCCACCTCGACCTGCCCCGACAGGCAGCGCTGGGGATCGAGGTGATAGGTTTCATACAAAGCACCGTCAAGCAGTTTGCACGCTTGCTCGACGGTATCATAGGCCAAATCGAGCGCCCACGCCATTTGCCGATTGGACAAACCGAGTTGCCAGTGGTGGATGATTTGGATCCACACTTCAGGGGGCAAATGACTCCCCTCGAAGAGGGTATCGGTCCAGTCGTTAAAGATGGCGGTGGCTTGCGCATGGGCTTGGGCGCAGGCGCGGCAGGAGTAACGGTAGAGTCCGTTCTCCTCACGTCCCATCGGTTGAATCTGCTCGCCGCTAGCGCCGCAGGTGGGGCAGGTGACTTGACCCTCGGGCCAGCGTCCCTGATGGAACCATTCGGCGGCTTTGAGGCGGTCGGTCATATAAGGAATCAGTGTGCTCATACCATCACCTCGCACTATCATAGGTTAGAACAAGATTTAGCACACGTGTTCCGTCTCGTCAATTACCGTTTTGTACCCAAGAGCGTCGTCAATAATTAGTAGAGGCGAGTCACCGACTCGCCCCTACTATATTTTGCCAGGTCCTAACCAATCCTCCATCTCACGCGCCACGTGCACGTGTTGAATCGCCCAAGGCAAGCGACTGGCTTGGGTGAGTTGAATGTTGATGAACTGCGTCGGTTGCGCGGGAAACATCACTTCAACTTGCGCGCGGTTGTTCACACGCTCGCACACCACTTGCCACCGATTCGCGCTCGCGTTCCACAGCGCGATGCGAAAACCGGCGGGATGTTCGTTGTGCGGCGTGATCAACGTCAAGCCACTCACCGTCTCCACACGTCCCAAGTCGAGTTGAAACCACATTCCCGGCGTTTGTGGCGCGTCACTCGTCCACGCTGTCTCGGTGCGATTGTCAATCGCGCGACACGCCGCGCGCGCGTTGTGACTGGCGGTGGCATTCCAAGTCACGGCAGGATGCACCAAAATTTCCGAAATCATCCAAGGCGTTGGGGCAGACGCAAGCAAATCAATTTGCGCGTACTGCACGAGCATCGGCGCGAACACGTGAGTCACGTCGAATGTGTTGCCGCTGGGCACGCGCTT
>JAOACU010000067.1 GCA_026417715.1 Anaerolineae bacterium
AGTGTGTACACGGTCAAGGCGCATATGCGTTCGATTTTGAACAAGTTGCAAGTCAGCAGTCGTCAACAAGCCGCGCGGTTGGTAAAATCAGAATAACAAAAAAGACGAAGGGATAAACCCTTCGTCTTTTTTGATGCGCCTAAACCACGAACGCACCTGCGTTGAAAATTCCCTCGGGGTCCCATCGCCGCTTGAGTGCGCGCATCCATTCCAGACTCGCAGGCGTGTAACCCCACACATCTGGCGCGCTACCGTTGAGCACAACGGCATAGCCACCCAGTTTGAGTGCAAGCGGACGAATCGCTTCGATGGGCACACCGCGCGTGTATAGCATTCCATTCGCCCAATCAGCGATGAACGTTGCCGCGTCAGTACTCAACCACTTGACCAGAGTGGACAAGTCTTTGGGCGCAACGCCAGCACGCACGATGAGAGTATCGTCGCTGCATTGTAAGAAACGCGCCCAAATGTGATTAGCAGACGGCGAATCGAGTTGCGCGAGTGGATGAATGCCTGCACTCTGCACCAGCGCGCGCACTTGCGCCAGTTCGGCTTCAACGTCTTCGTGCATTCCCTCAGCGGTGTAAACGAGTGTGTGCCGCGTGTACGAATCGGTGACGGGATAGTGCGAACACAACAACACACCACTTGCCACGAGTGCCGTGCGCGCAAGTTGTGTCCCCAAACGAACACCTTGCTCGATGTCATTGAGGGGTATCAAAAGCGTTGCGCGCGAATGCGGCAGCGGCATCAACTTGAGTGTGGCATCCACGATGAGTCCCAACGTGCCGTACGAACCGACGAACAACTTGGGTAAATCGTAACCGGCGACGTTCTTGACGACAGGACGCCCCGCCCAAATGTGCCGACCATCGGGCAAGACAACGTGTGTAGCAAGCAAGAGATCGCGCACACCACCGTAACGCATTCGTAGCGGCGCGTTCAAGTTCGTGGCGATGATGCTCCCGATGGTCGTCTCTTCCGATGGAGCGACTAGCGGCACCCACATTCGTTCGCGCGCGAGTTCCGCTTGTAATTCACCCAGCGGTGTTCCCGCTCTGACTGTCACATACAAATCATCGAGCGAGTATGTCACAATGCCACGCAAGTTTTTGGTCGAAAGGATCATTGCGTCGTCGCGCGCGGCACCGTTACTCGTGATGCGAATGCGCTGACCTTGTGCACGCCACGCGCGAATCGCGCGCGCGGCTTGTTCGGCATCGTTTGGCGCGAACGGTAAAGTCGGCGCAGCATCGGGCGAGGGTGGCGTGGGAGGTGTGGGCATCGTCGTTGGAAAGATTTTGCCGGGATTCAAGAGATTGTGCGGATCGAACAAGTCTTTGATTTCGCGCATCACGGCGAGTTCCTCAGCGGTGTACATCAGCGGCATAAACTCGCGCTTTTCACTGCCAACGCCGTGTTCGCCAGTGATGCTTCCACCCATCGCCACACACAATTCCATAATCTTGTGTCCTGTGGCGTGGATGCGTTGCATCAACTTGGGGTCTTGCGGATCGGGAATCAAGATGAACGGATGCAAGTTGCCATCGCCGGCGTGAAAGACGTATCCCACGCGCAAATCATTTTCGTCACACAAACGATTGACCTCGGCAAGTGTGGCAGCGAGTTTACTGCGCGGCACGGTGCCATCGAGCAAATAGTATGCGGGTGCCAGACGCGCGACCGCACCTGCCGCGCTTTTGCGTCCGTACCAAATCAAATCGCGCTCTTCAGCCGTTTGCGCGATGCGCAAATCGTGCGCGTGGTGTTCGCGCAAAATCACCGCCACTTGTTCGATTTGCGGCGTGACACTTTCGGGATAGCCATCTACTTCGATGATGAGCGCGGCGCCCGCGTCCACCGGCAACCCCGCGTGCACATAGTCCTCGATGATGCGCATCATCTTTTGGTCCATCATTTCCATCGTGGCAGGCACATAGCCGCGCGCAATCACAGCAGACACGGCACGCCCGGCTTGTTCCACCGAATCGAACGATGCCATCAACGTCTTGACGGCGGGCGGATAACGCAACAATCGCACTGTGACTCGCGTGACCAAGCCGAGTGTGCCTTCGCTCCCCGTGATCAAGCCGATGAAATCGTATTCGGGATAATCCAATGCCGCGCCACCCAGCGTGAGCGTCTGACCATTGGCAAGCACAATTTGCATCCCCGTTAAATAGTTGGTCATCACGCCATACTTGAAGCAATGCGGACCACCGGCGTTTTCCGCAATGTTGCCACCAATCGTTGCGGTACGTCCACTAGCAGGATCAGGAGGAAAATATAAACCTTTGCTCTTGACAAACTCATCGAGCACGAGATTGACCACGCCGGGTTCTACCACCGCGCGTCGTCCATTGTCGTCAAAATCGAGAATGCGATTCATCCGCGAAAATTCGAGGATGAGTCCACCCGATATGGCGACTGCACCACCCGACAAACCGGTACCCGCGCCGCGCGCGATGAGCGGGATGCGATTGGCGTTTGCCCATTCCACCGCTTTGACCACATCGTCGGTGTTTTGCACCAAGAGTACGCCATCGGGCATACCTTGTTCCAAACTTGCGTCGCGGTCATACGTCAAACATTCAACGGGGTGCGTAATCACTTGTTGCGGATTGAACAGTTGGACAAGTGTTTGTATCTTGCTCATCGGAATCTCCATCGGTTTCGGGTTTCAGGTTCAGCGATCAGCAGTCAGCGGTCAGCGGTCAGAGATCAGGGGTCAGGGGTCAGGGGTCAGGGGTCACGCCTCACGCAATACGCAATACGTGATACGTGATACGTGACACGCCCCACGCTCCCTCGCTCTCTCGCCCCTTCGCTCTCTCGCTCTCACGCTCTCTCGCCCCCGCGCTCTCACGCTCTCTCGCTCCCGCGCTCCATCGCTCGATACGACATATCCAACACTTGAACCACGTGATACACCGGCAAATTCAACTTGGCTTTGCGCGAACCAGCGATCAATTGCATATGGCAACCGGTGTTGCTGACGATGATCCACTCGGCGCCTGTGCTGGCAATGTCTTGCATCTTGGCATCGAGAATCGCATCGGCGGTCTCGGCTTGGACGATGTTGTACACGCCAGCACTACCACAGCAACGATCGGGTAGTTTCAATTCGATGAGTTGAATGCCGGGAATGCTCTTGAGCAAGTCACGCGGTTGTTTGACGACTTTTTGCACGTGCCGCAGATGACACGAATCGGCATACGTGACGCGCGCGTTCACGCGACCCTGAGGCGGAACGTGGAGGCGCGTTGCGAGAAATTCAGAAATGTCCTTAACCTTCGCCGCGAATCGTTTGGCTTTTTCATAGTACACAGGATCGTCGTGGAACAGGTGCACGATTTCGTCTTTGAGGGTCGCGCCGCAACCGCCAGCGTTGGAGATGATCGCATCATAATCGCGCGCGAGGAACGCATCAATGTTACGACGCGCCAGTTCGCGCGCAAGCGCGTGTTCGCCTTGATGAATGTGCGCCGCGCCACAACACGTTTGCCCAGCGGGAAAGTGCACCTCATAGCCATTGCGTTGCAACACGCGAATCGTCGCCTCGTTCACTTGGGCAAGGAACGCTTCTTGAATGCAACCGATGAAGAACGCGACCTCGCCGCGTTTTTCGCCGATGGCTGGCGCGGGCGCGCGATAATCGCGATACTTGGGTTCGATGGGTGGCAGAATCTCTTCCATTGCGCGCAACGGACGCGGCAACACGTACGGTGCCAGCGCGCGTACGATTTTTTGAACGCCGGTGATTTCGTACAACCACATCACGCGCGCCATCAGTTTGAGCAAACCGAGATTGGGCATCAATTGATGCATACCCAACCAGCGGATAAAGCGTTCCACCGCTCCCACGCGCCGATTCATCGCAATCGCGGCTTGGGCACCGTCAACGAGGATGCCGTACTTGACTCCCGATGGGCACGCGGTTTCGCACGCGCGGCACGCCAAACACAAACTCAAGTGTTTGGTGAACGAGTTGGTAAATTCTTCCAGCCCAATCCGTCCTTCAGCGGCAGCGCGCATCAGAACGATACGCCCGCGCGGCGAATCCATCTCCGTACCAAACACCGCGTAGGTAGGACACGCTTGCAAACACAAACCGCAGTGAATACATTGAATCAATTTGGCTTTATAGTCAGGGGATTGAAGAATCTCGATACCTTTGATCGTCATCCCAAACCTCAAGAATTTTTTTCGTCCACGAAAGTCACGAAGGACACGAAGAGAAAAAATTTGTGTTTCTTGGTGACCTTCGTGGATCAAATCTATTCAACCGCCCACACGTACAATGCTTGCGGACCGTGCACTCCAATCGTGACCGTCAGTTCAATGTCTGCCGTGCGACTGGGACCAGTGACAAACACCCAATAGCCCTCACCGCGCGCCTGCGCAAATGCCACACTCGTATCGGCGCACAAAGCCGTAGGTAACATCAGCGCAAGATGCACGCGCGGCAAAAGAGACACCGCGCGCGGTTTTTCTGGCGATGAACGCAACATCAGCGTTCCCGTTTCGGGGAACGCAAAATCAACACCCGTCACTCCCAAATCACATTCGGCTAGTTCGTACTTGTCGGCGTGTGGCGAAACGAGTTGCACACCCAATCGCGCCAGACGCGCTTCGACTTGCCACGTAGCAAGGTCAGACGTTTGCCAACACGTGGCGCGACGAATTTGTTGCGCCTGCACAAGGTCGCGCAAGGCATCGTCCAATTCACCGATGCTCAGACGCCGCGTGATACCACCCAGTTTGGTAATCTCGCCAAACAACATTTCCATCTCGACGCGCGGATCACCAAGAACGCGCGGCGCCACCCGCGCGGTAGCAGGGAGAGACGCCGGGGATGTTTCGGTGGGACGTTGCAACGCTTGACGAATGTCGGCAAGGATATGTTCACGCGCGTTCATTTCTTCCTCCGCAACAACGCCAATGCGATTATCGAAACTGCGCCTAGCACGCCGAGAATGATGTTGGCACGACGACGTTGTTCGCGCGCGCGTCCTTGTGGTGTGCGCTCACGAAACCACGCGCGAAAGTCAGCACCAAACGCGGGCAATGGTCGCACCATCGTCCAACGATTGATCGGCGGTGGCAAGTGCGGCAACCAACCATCACGTCGAAACGGCGTTTGCAGATAGCGCAAAATCTGCGTACCCCATTCGTACAGCCAAGGCAGGCGAAATGCCAGCGTTCCCGCTTGCACGCCTGCGCGAATCGCTGGTGACATCACTGCATTTTCGATGCGATCACCTTCGAGCGCGCGATGGCGCAGGTGCAACAAAATTTCGGGAATGGGAATTTTGACGGGACAGTATTCGGCACACGCGCCGCAGAGTGAAGACGCGAACGGCAAATCCGCCGCTGTGCGCACACCCAAAAGTTGCGTGGACAAGATCGCGCCAATCGGACCCGAATAAGCAAAACCGTACGCGTGTCCGCCCACGTGATTGTACACGGGACAAACATTCAAGCAGACACCGCAACGGATGCACAACAACGTTTTGCGCGTGTGTGCATCTTGCAAAATGCGCGTGCGTCCGTTATCGAGCAAAATCAGGTGAAACTCTTGCGGACCACCTTCTTGTGCTGTACGACGCGGTCCCGTGATGAACGACGTGTAGGCGGACATTTTTTGTCCTGTGGCACTGCGCGGTAACAGTTTCAACAGAATGCTGAGAGATTCAAAATCGGGCACCACTTTGTCTATGCCAACAACTGCCACGTGGAGCGGCGGCAAGGTGGTACACATTCGTCCGTTGCCTTCGTTCGTGACGATGACGAGCGTGCCACTTTCGGCGACGAGAAAATTCGCACCCGAAATGCCCATATCGGCAGATAAGAATGCTTGGCGCAGATGCGTACGCGCAATCGCACACAATTTGAGCGGATCGGCAGGTGCATTCACACCAAGTTTCTGCGTGAACAATTCCGCAATCTCTTCTTTGGTCAAATGCACTGCAGGCACGATAATGTGCGAGGGTCCCACGCCCGCCAGTTGAATGATAAATTCGCCCAAATCCGTTTCCCAGACTTCGATGCCATTCTCTTGCAAGGCGTGGTTCAACCCGATTTCTTCCGTCGCCATACTTTTGACTTTGACGGCGCGATGCACGCCGCGTGCGCGCGCCAATTCCAAAACGATTTGCCGCGCCTCGGCGGCATCACGCGCCCAGTGCATCACGCCACCGGCGGCGGTCACTTGCTGTTCCAGTTGCACCAAATACGAATCGAGGTGTTGGAGCGTGTGCAAACGCAATTCGTGCGCGGCTTGTCGCAAGCGCTGCCACTGTTCATCTCCCAACACATTCACGACCGCTTGACGCGTTCCCAAAAATCTACTTGTGGCTTTACGCACCGAAACAGGGATATGGGGCGGAACGCGTTGCACATTCGCACGAAAATCTATGTGGGTTGGATAAGCACGCATCGTTGTCATCTCACGTATCACGCAATACGCAATACGCACTACGTATTACGTATTGCGTATCACGTATTCGCCAAAACCGAAATCAAATGCAAGGCGCGAATCGGCGAACCGATCTTGTGTAACCCGCCAGCGATGTTCATCAAACACCCTGGATCATTCGCCACGATGTACTCGGTACCGCTGGCTTGGATGTTATTCACTTTGGCTTCCATCATCATCTTGGACACTTCGGGATAGATGACACTGAACACACCGCCAAAGCCGCAACACGTTTCCTCTTCGTTCAACGGTACGAGTTCTAGTCCCTTCACTGCGCGCAACAGTATCTTGGGTTCTTCACGCACGCCCAAGCCGCGCAACAAATGGCACGAGGCGTGATACGTGACTTTGTGTGGAAAATACGCGCCCACGTCCGTAACCTTGAGCACCTTGACTAGAAATTCCGAAAACTCGTACGTGCGCGCAACGATGTCTTGCACGCGCGCGTGTTCGGGCGTGCCCGCTGGGAATAATTCGGGATAATGATGCCGCACGAAATCTACACACGAACCTGACGGCGCGACGATGTAACCTTCGGTCTTGCCAAAGACGTTGATGAATTGTCGCGCCGGCGCGAGCGCGCCACTCTGAAAGCCGCTGTTGTAGAACGGTTGACCACAACACGTTTGCCCTTCAGGCATTTCGCACGTTACGCCGATGCGCTCCAACACGCGCACCATATCCTTGAGCGTGTTCGAGAAAAAATTCTCACCCAAGCAGGTGAGAAACAGTTGCACTTTTGTCACCACGTCCTCCTACACTTTTGCCGATTCTCACAATCATTATACGCGCGGCAAGCGCATCTGGCAAAATACTTCAAAAGAGTGGAGAGTTGGGCAAGTACTTGTGCCCAACTCTCCAAGTACGGTCAGAACCTAGAATCTGACAATCGGTTGTCCTGTGGCTTGCAGGAAGATAAAGTTGACGAAGAAAAAGCCGAAGAACAGGACATTGATGATCAAAACCAGGTACGACCACCAACTGGCGCGCGCCGGCTTGGGCAACTTGCTGTTCAAGTAGATGAGCACCAGCGGATAGATGATCGAGGCGAGATTCGCCATATTGGCAGAGTACTGGAGCAACTCGGTCGGCAGGGCTTGATGGATGACCCAACTGATGAAGAGGACGAGCACGATACCGACGATGTAGTAGAACTTGCGCGGATCGCCTTGAATCCACGCGCGCAAACGTGGACTCACGGCGATTGCTGTATCGGTGGTGTTGCGGATCAACATCTCCAACAACGTCGTTTGAGTCTTCCACAGAATCAACGCGCCGAGAACGAGCGTGAACGGGAACAACCATGCGGCTTTCTTGCCCAACTCACCCGCGACGAACACCGGCATATTCGCAGTCGTTGGCGTTGCGGCGCCCGGCGTGACCGCCAGCGAGACTGCCAAGATGCTGGGAATGAACATCCCGATCATCGCTCCAACGAAAAAGACCACCCATTGGTCAATCACCAAAAAGCGGAACCAGCGATTCCACGTCTTGGTGTTCTTTTCGCTTTCACGGAACGTGATGCCTGAAGGCAAAATATCCTGCTTTTGCCCACCGATGACGCCAGAGAAGAAACCGATCTTGGAACCCATCGCGTAACCGTGATCGCGATAGTAGTTGATGAGCATAAAGTTCATCCCTGAGGCAAAGCCGGTATAGCCAATGATGGAACCGAGCGTGGTCGCATCAATCCCTTTGGGTGGCATCGCGGGGGTAACAATGCTTGCCAACGCTGTCATCCAGATACTGGCTGGGGCAAAGACGATGGCGAAGATGATCAAGGTGATGAGGATGAAAAACACAGCGAAGGTCTCAACAAACTCGAGGGTGCGCGAAATCTTTTTGCCAAACAGGTAGATGCCTAGCGAGAGGAACAACAAACCGATCGCGATAAAGCGTACGGTCTGGAGTTCGGCAGGATTCTTGGAGTCAAAGGTGCGTCCTACAAAGATAGCGAACAGACTTTGTCCTGCAGCAGCCGCCCAGCCACCCCAAATCCATGCTAGGTAGATGATGAACAAAGTGACGGGCACCCAGAACATCAGCCCAGGTGGGGTGCGCGTAAAGCCCACCACGGGCACTTCGCCGGTCGCCAGAGTATAGCGCGCCGCCTCGACGTTGTAGAACGTTTGCAGAATCGCCGAGATCGTGACGAGGAACCCCAAGCCCATAAAGCCAAACTTGCCAAAGCCCAAGGGTCCCAACAACCACTCACCACTGCCAATCGAAACGCCCAGCGCGATCATACTGGGACCGAGCACGGCGGTAATCAATTCTTTGACGCCGATTTTGGGAAGTTTAAAGACTTCTTCGGGAGTGGGTATGTCGTCCAGAGGTAGAGGCGGACGACTCACTCCAATTTGCAAACTCTCTTGTGACATCCTTGTCCTCCTGAGAAAAAGCAGAATGGATAAAAGTGGGGTGAATGGAAAACAGTCTTACATCGAGTCGCTCATCACCTCCTCCCTTGCATAAATCCCGATGCTCATGGGCAGAAAACGGTAAATGGCTTGTTCAGACCTCACAGGTCTCCGAGACCTGTGAGGTCTAGAAACCTCTTTCTCCCCAAGAGCGAATCCCGATGAGAGCGCGAAGGACGTGTATATTTTAGTGTAGAACAGGTGAAAATTCCATTACTCGGCATAAGTAAACAAGAACCAATTTAGAACGATGTTACGATGCGCCAAGAACTAGTTCTTCATACCTCGTTTGCTAATTCCTCGCGTTCGGCATAGAATAGTGCTGGGGCTAGATAGGAAGGAGATTATGAGTCACTCATTCGACACTCGACGCGTGCCACCCAAAGACGATTTTTCGCGTGCCGCTTCCCAGCGCACGTTGTTTGAATCGGACGACGAAACAGGGCGACCACTTGCCGCGCGGATGCGCCCGCGCACACTAGACGAATTCGTAGGACAAGAACATATCGTTGGGCAAGGCACTTTGCTCCGACGCGCCATCGAATCGGACAAACTGTTTTCTTCGATTATCCTCTGGGGTCCGCCCGGCACTGGCAAAACGACCCTTGCGATGATCATCGCCAACACGACGCGCGCACATTTTGAGACGATGAGCGCGGTCACGGCAGGTGTCGCCGACATTCGTCAACTGATCACCGAGGCGCAAGAACGCCGTCGGATGTACGGCACGCGTACAATCGTTTTGATAGACGAGATTCATCGCTTTAACAAAGCGCAACAAGACGCGCTCTTGCCGCACGTCGAAAATGGTACGATTACCCTCATCGGCGCGACGACCGAAAATCCGTACTTTGAAGTGATTGCCGCGCTCGTGTCGCGCTCACGTATCTTTCAATTGCGTCCCCTGAGTGACGAAGCAGTGATGACGTTATTGCGACGCGCCTTGAACGATTCTGAACGCGGCTATGGCAAGCGGCGCATCGAAATCACGCCAGACGCGCTAGAACATCTCGTCAACATCGCGGGCGGCGATGCGCGCGTCGCGCTCAACGCGCTCGAACTCGCGGTCGAATCTACACCACCACGCGAAGACGGCGTGATTCGGATTGATTTGACACTTGCCGAACAAGCGATTCAACGACGCGCAGTGCGCTATGACCGCGATGGTGATGAGCATTACGATACCATCAGCGCGTTCATCAAATCGGTGCGCGGCTCCGATCCCGATGCGGCACTCTACTGGCTGGCGCGAATGATTTATGCGGGCGAAGACCCCAAGTTCATTATGCGGCGTCTGCTGATTCTCGCGGCAGAGGACATCGGACTGGCTGACCCGAATGGCATCGTCGTTGCGTCGGCATGTGCACGCGCGTTGGAATGGTGCGGCTTGCCCGAAGCACAATATCACTTGGCACAAGCCACGTTGTACTTGGCAACCGCACCCAAGAGCAATTCGTGTGGCGCGTACTTTAAGGCGTTAGCCGAAGTGGAACGCGAAGGCAAGATCGAAGTGCCAAATCATCTCAAAGACTCGTCGCGCGATGGCAAAGCATTGGGACACGGCAAAGATTACAAGTATCCGCACGATTTTCCGGGGCATCACGTCGCGCAACAGTACTTGCCCGACCGTTTGCGCGCGCGTCGCTTTTACGAGCCAAGTGATCAGGGGTACGAACAGGAGATTGCCGCGCGATTGGCGCGGTGGAGTAACATCAGAAATATCGGAGAAGAAAACGATGGGTGAGACACGCGTCAACCTCCAACATTTGCTTGAAGACATTCGTGACACATATCCCTTTCCAATCGAAGAGGCGATTCTGAGCGAATTGGTAGCGAACTCGCTTGATTCGGGTGCATCCGAGATTCGCTTTGTGACAAGCAAAAGCGACAAGACATTAACAGCAATTGACAATGGCAAAGGGATGTCGCCATCACAATTGGAACATTATCACGACATTGCCGCTACAACCAAAGTGCGCGGCAAAGGTATTGGTTTTGCGGGTGTGGGAGCAAAACTGGCGTTGCTCGTTGCAAAGGAAGTAATTACAGAGACACGCGCCAGCCGCGCATATACCGCAACACGCTGGCGTTTGGAAAGCGCACAGCGCGCACCCTGGGAACTCGTAGAGCCACAAGGCATCCTGGAAAACGCCAAAAGTGGCACTGCCGTCACTTTGGTCTTTCGCGAAACCACCCCACTACTCGAAGCCAACTATATCGAAATGGTTTTGCAGACCCATTTCTATCCTCTGTTCGATGAAATGTTCAATGAGATTTTCAAATCGGTTTATCCGCAGGGTGTATGCTTTTACGTGAATCATCGTAGCATCGCCGCGCCAGAACTTGGGCTACGTGGACGCAAGAACTTTGTCGTGCGCGCTTCGCTTTCATCGAATCCGAATGCACGCGGCAAAGTTGTTGGACTAGGTTTCATCGGACGCAGTGATACAGACTTGCCCGAAACACAGTACGGTATCGGTATTTCGGCATACGGTAAGGTCATCAAACGTGGCTGGGATTGGCTAGGATTGACTCCCAAGCACCCGATGCGTCTAAGTGGTCTGATCGAAGTTCCAGCGTTGGTAGAAATTCTCACTACGAACAAAGCCGATTTTCTCAAGGACAGCGGATCGCTCAAACGCTACTATCGTTATCGCAAAGCAATTCAAACCGCCCTTGCACCAATTCTACAAGAGTTAGGTGAAACCACCTCCCCACGCGAACGCGAG
>JAOACU010000671.1 GCA_026417715.1 Anaerolineae bacterium
CGCGCGCCCATATTGTGACCCAGTTCATGCGCGAAGGAATAGTTGGACGTAGCACAACTTCCTGCCGCCACTACCGAATAGCCCCAGGGTGCAAAAGAAGACGCGACTGTGGTCATCAACCATGCAATTCCACAATATTGAGGATCAGGCATCGTCAATAGACTCACCAAGTCTGCACGATAGGTCTCGCGCGCGGCACGCACATCCGTCATATAACCCTCGTATCCCGTGACACCAGTAACGCGATAGAGATCAGTCGCCATACTTCCCGATTCGGTGTAATTTGTCTCCATCGCGCGCACCAAGTTCAGTCGCTGATTGATTCCACTATTTTGGTAGGAAGTGTTTGTCAAAGCAACCGCCAGCGCGATATGTGCTTCCATCGCCGCTGTACCGCCTTGCGCATTGCGCGCCGCAGGCGTGTACGCCACCAGAACATCAATGCTTGTCAAACTAGTCCCAGATCCTAGCGCGATGAAGGGCAAATAAATCTTAAAGTCGGACGTAGGAGATTTTATCGTTGGAGTGGGAAGGTGGGGGCGTAGCGGTGGGGCTTCGGGCGGAAGAGCGTGTTGATTGATCTGCTGAATGGCATGGACACCGTTGCCTACGTAACGTATCTGATAGATACCATCAGGCATAGAAACCTGACCTTGCATCAATCCGTCCCTTGCTACCAGAGTCACGTTGCTGAATGGTACGCCATCAATTTTGCCGACCCAGATCGAATCGTAGAAATCAACTTGATCCCAGCGTTCAAAGTCGGCTTGAAACACAGTATCATCGAAGAGATTCAAACGTAGGGTCTTGCCTGGACCTTGTGCGCGATTACCCAATAAATCGAAACGGACGTTCACAAATCGCGTGCGCACAACAGCAGGTTCTTGGAGCAACGGTGCCTTCACTGACACAGTCGCGCTGGAAAAAAGATCCGACAAACTTTCTGGTTGTGCTCCGTGCGTACTCTGGACATTCAACAGTAACAGCAGTACAAGAACTGCAACGAGACAAGACTTGAACGTTAACCTAAAGTTTTGCATCTTTTCCTCCTGGTTCCAAAGTCACATTACCTGCGTTTCGCTTTCTCCACCAGTTCGTACAACTTGTTCAATGCTTCGAGTGGTGAAAGTGACAACACATCGAGTTGCGC
>JAOACU010000672.1 GCA_026417715.1 Anaerolineae bacterium
GCTCTGAGCCCGCCGAAGGGCGGGCTTGGTGTCGTTGTTGCGGCGAGTACAGACGCGTCGGCGATGCGTCTCTCCAGTCGCCAACTCCGACTTTGCACCAACCCTGTGGCGCTTGTTTACCCTCTCGACAAAAACGCGCAATCGTGCTAAAGTATTAGCACAAAATAAACTGCCCAGTGTGGGGCAAGAAGGAGGGAAAAATGGCAAGTAGTGTGTACAAAGTGATCGAGTTGATTGGCACGAGCACCGAATCGTGGGAGAAAGCCGCTGCCGCCGCCGTCGAACGTGCCTCCAAGACCTTGCGCGATTTGCGTATTGCCGAAGTCGTCGAACTCGATATGCAAATCGAAGATGGCAAAGTGGTTGCGTATCGCGCCAAGGTCAAAGTCTCATTCAAGTATCATGGTAAGGAGGAGTAGCAAACCACATTTGTTTTTGAATGCCGCGTACACGTGTGGTGAATTTTGAGCGTAAAATTACTAGCCCGCCGATCGAGTCGGCGGGCTAGTACAGTGATTGCTCGCTGTGGCACGATTGTTTTTGCTTGCACTGGACACTGAATTCAGGGGCGGTTGTTGAAATAGTGCAGAATGGATACAAGATGGCAAAGATCACGCTTGCCCAAGCCAAAGCGCGTCTTGATTTGATTATCGCAAAAGGTCGTGTTGACCTTTACAAGCCAATTCAGATCGCAGAAGTTCTGCGACGTTCGCGTCTGTATGGCGATATTGATATTCGCAACGTAGAAACATACCGCAATCAGTCCATTCGTTGGCGCGATGCTGTTACGGATAGACTTGTAGGTAAACATTCAACTTCATCAGCGCGCTATCAACACGATGTTTGGAACAAGAATGCAATGCCGCCAGAAATACTGAGTATACTGGATAGAGAGAACAAGCGGACTGATGGAGCGGTTGAGCGATACATCTACTTGCGCTATGCCGAGCGTCAACAAACTGTTGCTAACATTCTTGCGTTGCTTGAAAAGGCAACGCCTGCAAATTTCCACCTGCGGTCACTTTTGAATCTGTTTGTAGTGCAGAAAGTTATTCTCCTAAGCAATAAGACGGCATACGAGATTGTGGCGCACAGTTTGTTTGAGACGATCGTGGTAGCGCTACAAGCAACTGTGAAGGTT
>JAOACU010000673.1 GCA_026417715.1 Anaerolineae bacterium
AACATACTCTTCATCTAGTTCAAAGCCAATGAATTTACCCCCCCGTCGTTTTGCGGCAATCGCCGTTGTGCCAGTTCCTGAGAACGGGTCGAGTACGATGTCGCCTTCGTCCGTTGACATCAGGATTATTCGCTCAAGCAAATGAACCGGCAACTGGCAAGGATGCTCATCGCGATACTTGTTATGTTTGATGCGGTGAATATCAGTCCAAACATCGGAGAGCAAAGGTCCAAAAGGATGTAACAACCCTTTCTTCCCACCATAATCTTTGTGAAGATAACCACATTTGCGACAGCGTTTATGTGGATAGCGAATCTCGTAGAATTTGTTTTGGTTTAAATCTTTAGCGTAAAAGAGAATTCCATAGTGTCCGGGTTGTAAGGTTTTACCCATTGGAGAAGTTGGCGCGTCCCAGGAAATCCAATGCTTAAAGTAGGCAATCTTGTTTAGGAAGGCGGCATAGTAGGTCAACCACTTGGGAATGTTATGGACAAAAATAGACCCTGTTGGCTTGGTGATACGCACCATCTCACTCAACCACGCTTCGCACCAATCGAGATATTCTTGAAGCGCAAGTCTATCATTTGTGCTATTGTATTTCTTTCTCAAATTGAATGGCGGGTCTGCAAATGTAACGTCCACGCTGTCATCAGGCACCTGACGAAGCAGTTTAAGACAATCGCCTTGGGTAATCTTGTTGAGAAACTTTTCAAGCATTCTTGCCAAACTGTGCATTTTCCGACTGCCACCACTTGTCTTTGAGTGACAACCTTGCCAAAGCGCGGTCATCCACAACACGAATGAGAGTTACCAATCGTTTCAGAGACTCGTTTGAAAAGCCAGTAAGCGCGAGTAGAGCGGCTAAACCATTTTCATTTTCAGCCAGCAATCGCTCAAAGATTTCCTTGGCAAGTCCCTGAGTCTCAACCTGATTTTTGAGAACAAGGAGGGTTTCCCGAAGTGAAGTCAAATAACCTTCATACCTTTCTTCAAAAGACCGATTGAAAAAGTAGAAGGTGTTCTTCTCAATCACGGTTCGGAATTTATCATCAATTGTCCTTGACATTCCCTTGTCCTCTCATAGAGACGGTACGGTTTGCTCACTTTTCCCTTTTTGCCTTGTCACTCTCCAGC
>JAOACU010000674.1 GCA_026417715.1 Anaerolineae bacterium
GTTGTGCGGGACGAGTAGTTGGATAGTTGGGGGGTTGGATAGTTGAATAGTTGAGAAGGTCGCGTGCAAGGTCGCAGACGCGCGGTTCATTGGCGCGTGGAATGTAACCGCGCGATGTAAAAAATTTTTCGTTATCCAATGCGACGGGATAGCCCGGCACAAAATAGCGCAATCCTCCGCCGAGTCGCGCGCGTGTGCAACCTTGTTCGCGCAACCACTGTTCTGCCCATTCAAGTAACGCGCTCCCGATGCCACGTCGCTGAAATGCTGGCGCGACAGCAAGCGCGTCAATCCAGCCCACATCGGGCGGTGAAGTTTGCGGGTCGTTGGGGAGCGCGCTTGCCAACACGACACCGACGGGCTGATCGTTCACCAGCGCAACGCGCCCAGCAAGGACAGCACCGGTCGCTGGGCGCGTGTTGTATCCGGCGAGGCGCGCATTGATGGCAAGATCGTCACCACACGCGGCGTTCCAAATTGTGACGAACGCGTGGAGGTGGGTGTGTGGATCGAAAGGGGTGAGGGTCATAGGCATACGGAATACGCACTACGCAATACTACGTATTTCGTATTGCGTATTTATTTGAGTTCGACGGGCAACTTGCCACGCGCGGAAATTTTGCCAGTGAGCACTTCTGCCAACGCATCGAGCATCGGTGGGTTGGCGCCGTAAATGGCAAGGTAGGTGGGCGCATCGGGAAAGGCGCGCAAATCGTACGGCGAACGCGCGGCAACGACGATGAGTGGCACACGCGCGCGCAAGAGCGCGTTGACCAAATCGGCTTGCGCGCGATTTTTCGCAACATCGCTCGTGACGACGATGACAGTGTGTCCTTGCACCGCGTTGTTCACCATCGCGATTTCGCTGGCAGTGGGTTGTGCTTTGACTTGCAACGTCATTGCGCCAAGTCGTTGACCCAAGCCATAGGTGCCGGTTTCGACGACAAGAAGTTTCGCGTCGGGTTTGAGTGGAACGAGTCTGGCATCGTCACGCACGAGTGTAACGGCTTGACGCGCGACCTGACGTGAAATGGCTTTGTTATCCGCAGAGCCCACGCGGTCAGCGGTCAGCGGTCGGCGGTCAGCGGTCAGCAAGCCAAATCGGTTCTTTACGCCCAACACGCGCCGCAATGC
>JAOACU010000675.1 GCA_026417715.1 Anaerolineae bacterium
GTTTTTCCGTTTCCGAAAAAGTATGGTTTTCGCGAAAGTGAATCCACAGCACACCGAGATTCTTGCCCGTGAGTGGCAAAGGCAAACAAGCGGCGGCTTTGACCCCTTGTTCAAGCATTGTAGGATTGACTTGATCTTTCTCCGCTTCTACGTCTGGAATAAAGCGCGGTTGCCCTACTTTGAGAACCGAATCGGAAATTCCATGCTTGCGACGAATAGATGTGGCTTTGACCTCTTCATCAAATCCACAGACAGCAATTGCGCGCGGACGTTCGCTCTCGCCTACGAGTAATGCCGCCGCGCGCCATGCGCCTGTAGTGTGACATACCGTTTTCACGATATTTTGCAAAACATCTCTAGGGTCACGGGGCGAAATCAGTTCAGTGGTTGCCTGATAGAGCGAATGTAAATAGTCACGCCCCTGGCGCGTTTCCTCGTAAAGACGTGCATTGTTAATCGCAACGGCTATCTGATGTGCCAAACTCTTGCACAGTTCGATTTCGTTAGGATAAAACGTACGCTTGTGCCCAATCACGTCAAGACTGAATGATGCAACCACCTTACCTTGCAAGACGACGGGCACAATCAGGATGGACTGGATACCAAAACCTAGCAGAATTTCACGCACAGAGCCAAGCAAGTGTTCTGTCGCCACGTCAGGAATGTTCAACACTTCTCGTTGATAGACCAATCTTTCTTCGAGCGGTGTGTCGCGCACTTGGATTGCGGTGCCCAGCGTGCCTTTATCTGGAAACTCTGCTACGATTTTTCCCGCTTCGTAATCCTCAGTAAATTCCACCAAACTACTGTGATCTACACCAAATAGTTCTACTGCGGCTTGGCAAGCACGTCTGAGAATCTCGTTGCGCTCGAGTGTCGAACTGATAGCGGTAGATACCTGCTGAAATGCCGTCAAAATCTTGCGTTCACGGCGCGTCTGACCGTACTCTGCCGCAAAACGAATCGTCATTGCCAATTCGTCTTTATCAAACGGCTTGGCGAGGTAACGATACACGCCTGCGCGTAGTGCATCAATTCCACTTTTCATCCCCCAGCCCGTGAACAGGATGACTTCGAGGTCAGGATACTTGGCTTTGATTTCCCGCACCATTTCAAGACCGCTGGGA
>JAOACU010000676.1 GCA_026417715.1 Anaerolineae bacterium
GTCTGAAGATTTACGTGATGCTGTCCAAACTGTAATTCACTTAACAGAACAGTCACCAACTTGGCCCCTTTATCTCAAGAAACCCGACTTGGCTTTGTTCGCGCTAGGTGAACCCTGGCAAGAGCGTCTACCTGTCAATCCATTTCCGAATGAATACGCCGAAGATGATCGTGAACTCTTGTTTTCAAGAGAAACCCTCGCCTTTTGGGAGGAACATCCGCTCTACCAAAAGGTTACCAGAACCGATAAAACAGAAATCATTACTGGTGAAAGTGGGACAGGCAAAACAGCCATGGCTTTGGCGTTGGGTGAGTATTTGCATGATAAGGATACACTAGCCTGCTATCTACCTGGCTTGCCAGAGGAACGTGACATTCAGTACGCACTTGCCCAAAAGATGCTTACTTTTATTTGCTGGCATCCCACCCTGTTGCGCCGATTGGGTCAGGATAGTCGAGTGTTACTAGTGCGCGTGTGCGCGAATGCGCTCGGTGCTCCCTATGTTCTTGCCGCGCTGGATAGCGTTTCGGTTGAGGACTTGTCATATGTCAAGGAGGGACAAGATCGAGAGCGCGAGATCAGGAGCGACATCGTTCGTTCGCAGTTGCGCCTATTCCGAGATACTGTTGCTTCTTTGCCTACTAATCACTATGACACATTCGAGGTATGGAGCAAAGCACTTGCGCACTGCGCGCAAGCACTCGGCTTCAAGTTACCTATCCGTGTTGTTATTGATGCAAGCGGCGAACATTTGGCTGAATGGATTAACGATATCCTTTCACGTGTATCCTCGTGGAAAATGAACGGGATGATTGCCAAGATTTTTGTTTCATCCAACATAGAGAATACTGTCAGATTCCCCATCAATCATTCAGGTTGGCTCGTTGTCTCCAAATTGGAATGGGATGCTGCCTTGCTATCTCAGATGCTTGATCACCGCTTCGAGAATATAATGACAGTGCAGGAATGTCGTATCAAACGTCCAGAAATCGCTTCTGACGAACTCTGGGCTCAAATGATCGTCCAAGCCAAAGTTAATCCACGTTGTTTTGTTCGGTTATGGAATCGTATGCTTAGTCTGGCAACTATTGGGATTTTGGACGAGACTATAC
>JAOACU010000677.1 GCA_026417715.1 Anaerolineae bacterium
ACGCACAAGACATCGGTGCTGATCTCTATGCGCCCGATGCGTCCTCCGCCGCTGCGCGCGCCAAAGCGATGGTGCAGGGAAAATAATAGAAGCAGCGACGGCGTTCCGAATTTCGACCCACGATTGTTGCTCACTTCATCCGACTATGGATTGGCGTATTGCTTTATGACGCCCGTCTTTCTGTTCTTGCTCATTCTCGCTTTGCCCAATGTGGACGAATTTGCCTTTCGCGTGACGGCGTTCAACGCGCTGCTCTATGGACTGTTCAACTTGAGCCACTGGTTGGTGCCAGAACGGGTGTGGTTAGGTGTGATTCATGTGCCCCTGTTGGTGATGCCAATCGTGGCATTAGGTTTATCCACCTTTCGCATCAAGTGCCTGTGAAATCATCGAGTATCTGCAACTTAAGCCGTGAGGTTGGACGGTTCGTACGAATGAAAGGATTCGCTATGTCAACAATCAAACATCATACACACTCTGATTCGACTTTGGCTTACTGGCTATCTGGTCTCTTGGCTGTTGTGACTCTTATCCACGCGGCGGTTGGCGCGTTTTTTCCAGCGATATTCCGCGACTCGGCTATGACCGCTGGGAATGCTCAGGGGACGGCACTGGCAATGCTTTTGATTGCACTTCCCGTCCTGATTGTCTCGATGATTCTCGCGGCGCGGGGTTCGCTACGGGCGTGGCTGCTCTGGCTGGGTGCACTCAGTTACATCTTCTACAACGCCGTCATTTTCTCCTTCGCCGTTGCCTTCAATGCGCTCTTTCTGCTGTACGTGGCATCGCTCTCGCTCTCGTTCTGGGCGATTGTGGTGCTGCTCATTCGGGCGGATGTGGAGAAACTACGCGCTCAGTTTGCCGATAATCTGCCGGTACGAGTGTTTGCAATTTACGTCATCGCCGCCTCTGCGATTTTCTTCGTCACCTGGATCCGCCAGATTGTCCCCGCGCTGTTCGAGTCCACGCGTCCTACCTTTCTCGATGGAACGATTTTGCTCACCAGTCCGGTGCACGTGCTGGATTTGGGGTTTGCGCTCCCGATAAGCGTGTTGGGCGCGGTCTGGCTGTGGCAGCGCAAGGGCTGGGGGGATCTCCTTGTTGGGTTGA
>JAOACU010000678.1 GCA_026417715.1 Anaerolineae bacterium
AGATGTGTATAAGAGACAGGAGGAATCGTGTGACATCGCTTGACTCCATCCAGTCGCGCGAGGACAGCGCATTTGGATTGGCTATTCCGACGACTGACCCGCAGGCGGCGCTAGAGTTTTGTCAAAACCTAGCGCGTTTTTTTGCAACGGTCTCCGAGCGCGCGCCCCAGCCGATAGCGCGGCGTCCCGTTTTGTCTGTGGTTGTGCCGGTATACAACGAGCAAGAGAACTTGCCGACGCTATTGGCGCGGCTCACGCAAGTACTCGATAAGACGGAACCGAACTATGAAATTGTTTTCGTGAACGATGGCAGTCGTGATGACAGTGCGGCGATATTGGACGCGTTCGCCGCGCGCGATCCACGTGTCGTTGTCATCGAATTGGCGCGCAATTTTGGACATCAGGTGGCGATCAGCGCGGGACTAGATTACGCGCGCGGAAGTGGCGTCATCGTGATGGATGCTGATCTGCAAGACCCACCCGAAGTGTTGCCTGAGTTCATTGCCAAGTGGCGCGAGGGCTACGATGTGGTGTATGCAATTCGCGAGCGACGTAAAGAGAATGTATTCAAGCGCGCCGCTTATATGCTGTTCTATCGGCTCCTGCAGCGAGTTGCGAATATCCAAATTCCGCTCGATTCTGGCGATTTCTGCATTATGGATCGCCGTGTCGTAGATTTGCTCAACGGGATGCCCGAGCGCAATCGGTTTGTGCGCGGGATTCGATCCTGGGTCGGCTTGAATCAAATCGGTTTGAAATACGAGCGGCAGGCGCGCGATGCGGGCAAACCCAAATACACTTTCAATCGGTTGCTCTATCTCGCGCTGGATGGCCTTGTCTCCTTTAGTTTCTTGCCGTTGCGGATGATCTCGCTACTTGGAATCGCGGTCTCGCTAGTGGCATTATTTTTAGCGGGTGTTTATACGATCCAGAAAATTACAGTCGGGTTGTATCCTCCCGGTTTTGCCACGACCATCGTTGCTATCTTGTTCTTTGCAGGGGTGCAGTTGATCACAATCGGTATCATTGGTGAGTATGTGGGAAGAATTTTCGATGAGGTCAAGCGGCGTCCGTT
>JAOACU010000679.1 GCA_026417715.1 Anaerolineae bacterium
GCGCTGGTGCCGGCGGTAGCACGTTGACCGTGATGCGCGCGCCCGCGCTTGCCTACCACGTCTTGCAGTTGAACGCGTCCCGCCCTGTGTTCAAGGACTTGAAAGTACGGCAAGCCGTCGCGTGCGCGATTGATCGGCAAGAGGTGTTGGATGTGGCATCGCTGGGTGAAGGTGAAGTGACTCCACCGGCTACACCGCCGTACTATCGCGCCAAGTTGGACGACTTGTTCTGCTACAAGAAAGATGTGGACAAGGCGAAAAAGTTGTTGGTAGAAGCCGGCAATCCAACCGTCAAATTCAAGATTATGGCAGCAGTAGACGAACCACCCACCGCAGTCGCTGAGGCGCAGAACATTCAAGCACAATTGAAGAAAGTCGGTATCGAAACTGAAATCGAAACATACGAACTGGGTGTGTACGTCCAAAAATGGTTGAACGCAGAGTTTGATGCGGTAGTCGCGCTCAATGGCGGCAATACTGATCCCGACATTATGTTCTTCCGCTATTGGCACAGCACTGGCAACTTGAACAAGGTGGCGAACTACAGTTCGCCAGAGATTGATAAACTGTTGGAGCAAGGTCGCGCCACGTCTGATCCGGCAAAACGCAAAGCCATCTACGACGACATTCAAAAGAAACTGACCGAAGCCGTGCCTTGGGTGTGGTTGTACGTCGGTTTCGAGTATCGTGTGATGCAACCGTACGTCAAAGGGTTTGTCCCGTTGGCAAACGGTGCGAACACATACCTGCGCGAAACGTGGCTCGATAAGTAATTCCAGATTGCAGATTGCAGATTGGGCAAGTGCCCACTGCAATCTGCAATCCCAAATCTGCAATGCAAAGGTTCATTCTACAACGTCTCATCGCGCTTGTGCCCACGCTGTTCGGCATTTCGATTGTTGTGTTTCTGGTAATGCGACTGATTCCTGGCGATACGATCAGCGCGATGATTGGCACACAATATCAATTGACCGAAGCGCAAGCCGCCGCGTTGCGAGCGTACTTTGGGCTGGACAAGTCGTTACCCGAACAGTACTGGATTTGGTTGACCAATGCACTCCAAGGCAATCTGGGCTATTCGGTACGCAGCGGTCAGCCAGTGCTCGGC
>JAOACU010000680.1 GCA_026417715.1 Anaerolineae bacterium
AGATGTGTATAAGAGACAGTCCTTGTACACACCGTCGGGAATGGTGTACTCGAGGTTTAGATTAAACATCCCGGTAGAATATAGGGCAAAAGAAGGCAAGTCACCCGGAGCGAGGTTGTACCAAACACTGTATGTTTGACGAGTCTGTTTGTCTTGGCAAACTACTGGAGTCACGTAATGCATTCTGTGAACCGAGTTGCGATAGACACAAAAGTTGATGGTCTCCCCCTTTGTTCCCATTCCTGTCCATACAAAATCACCTTGCACAGGTTCGGGCTTGATGGTTATGTCCTGCGGTGCTACATAGATTCGAGAGGTGGGCATTGGTGTAACACCTCCGGCAACACGGGTGGGTGCTGGCGCAGTGGCTCTTGCTCCGCTCGTGAGTGCCGGTGTGGCAGTCCGCGATAGGGCGGTAGGTGCAGGTGCGGCGGTACCCACCTCTTGGATTTGCACGGTGGTCGCGCCTTTCTCCATCGCCGCGACGATGTTGAGTTGCTGTGTCCCTTTGGTCCAAGAACCCATCCCCGGCAGTTTGCCATCGTCCTTGCGTTTCCAGCCCTCCTTTGCCAGCAACTCGTTGTAGATGATGATGGCATCTTGGGGCGATAGCGCGGTCTGGAAATTCGTGATGATGTCCAAGTGCTGGCAATTTCTAGCATCAGGCAGTAGCGGAAAACCCAGTTTTTGCGGATCGCATTTGAGATGCTCCGCCACTGAGGGCGACTGACCCACGCCCGGACTGCTGGCGGTCGGAATTATAACTACATCACCAATGCTGGGGCTAGGGCTCTTGACGCCGATCAGATTAGCTATATCGCACGCCAACAAAAGCGTTGCAGTGAATACCAGCACGATCAACCCCCAAGCGCGTTGTGTGTTCATTCTCCCTCCCTCTAGTCCTTACGCCCCAAAGGACTCTTGGACTATGAACCTTGGGATAATGATTTAGAAACCGCCTCAACGAATGGGCAACGAATAAACGACTGAGAACCGCGCCGATTCATTTATTCGTTCAGGATTCGTTGACGCGAATTTCCAAAAAGCCACATCTCAACATCTATAGCATCACTCTACCACATCG
>JAOACU010000068.1:0-10564 GCA_026417715.1 Anaerolineae bacterium
GAGATTCTTGCTTCGGCTTCGCTCAGCACCGCAAAAAACGCGCCTCAGAATGACACTGTCGGCATTACTTTTTGATCACTACCCCAAAAAAGGACACGGCTGTTACACCGTGTCCATATCGCTCATTTTTTCTAAAATCTCCCAAACCACTATGATTTTTGCTCACTAAGCCGTTGCTGTAACCATAGGTTGACCAAAGTCTCCACTTGCACGCCATGTTGTCTGGCTTGTTTTTCAAGCGCAGAAAATAATTCTAACTCGATCGGTACCGCACA
Source organism: Anaerolineae bacterium (assembly GCA_026417715.1). Classification (GTDB taxonomy): domain Bacteria; phylum Chloroflexota; class Anaerolineae; order UBA4142; family UBA4142; genus VGOB01. The sequence goes on from JAOACU010000068.1 coordinate 276, forward strand.
AGCAATTTCAAATTTTACATCAGGCACAGTTGGATCATCAAAGTCGGTAAAGTCGTGAGCATCCCAGAACTCGCCCACTTTTTGTTCGGTATTTGCTTGTGATATACTACTCAATCTATTTACGCCCATACGCTTTACGCTCCTTATCTCACGCGCGCTGATAATCACTGCCATTTTGGCTATTGGCTTGTAGATAAAGAATCGGTCTTTACGCCGGCACCAACTCTGGCTCTGCTACCTGCGGCTCTGTTGCTTCCGCGCGCGGCTCTTCTGCCACGCGTAGTTTGATTTCGCCGTCCACCACGTCCACAACCAGCGTGCTACCTGGCTTGAACTCGTGCGCCAACACGCCTTCCGAGAGCGGGTCTTCGATGGTGCGTTGAATCACGCGCTTGAGCGGACGCGCGCCGAGATTGCGATCGTAACCTTCTTCGGCGAGTTTCTCGCGCGCGGCATCAGTGATGTGCAACTTTAACTTGTGCTCATCCAAACGCGGTTGCAGATAACCGATTTGAATGTCCACGATGCGTTTGATGTCCTCTTTGGTCAACGCGCGAAAGACGATGACATTGTCCAAGCGATTCAGAAATTCAGGACGGAACAGGCGTTTGAGTTCGCTCATCAACTTGTCGCGCATCTGTTTGTAGGCGTCCTCTTCCGCTTTGGCTTCTTCGCGCTTGGCATTGAAACCGAGCACCGCATCGCGCTGAATCACTTCGGCGCCGATGTTCGAGGTCATAATCAAAATCGTGTTGCGAAAATCTACCTTGCGCCCCTTCGCATCGGTCAGGTGTCCGTCTTCCAAAATTTGCAAGAGCATATTGAATGCTTCGGGATGCGCTTTTTCGATTTCGTCGAAGAGGATGACCGAGTACGGATGACGCCGAATCGCCTCCGTCAACTGCCCACCCTCATCGTAACCGATGTAGCCCGGCGGCGCGCCGACAAGACGCGAAACATTGTGGCGCTCCATAAACTCGGACATATCGAGTTGCACCAACGCTTTTTCACTGCCGAACATAAACTCGGCGAGGGCTTTGGCGAGTTCGCTCTTGCCGACACCCGTCGGACCCAAGAAGATGAACGAACCGATGGGACGTTTGGGGTCCTTCAACCCTGCGCGCGCGCGCCGTACGGCTTTGGCGATGCTGGAGATGGCTTCGTCTTGTCCCACGATGCGCTTGTGCAACTCTTCTTCCATTTTCAAGAGACGCTGACTTTCTTCGAGCGCGATACTCGTGACAGGTACTCCTGTCCACATCGCGACCACTTCGGCGACATCGTCACTTGTGACTTTGGGTGGCGATTTGCTCACGGCATCCATCCAATTCAACTTCATCTGCCGCAAGCGTTCGCGTAAATCGGTTTCTTTGCCCAACAATTCCGCCGCGCGATCAAATTCCTCGTTCTCCACCGCGCGCTCTTTCTCTTTGATGATCGTCTGCAACGCATTGTCTAGTTCGATCACTTCGGGTGGCTTGGGAATTTTGTACATTCGCACGCGCGACGCGGCTTCGTCTATCAAATCAATCGCCTTGTCGGGCAAGAAACGATCGGTGACGTAACGCGACGCCAGATTCGCCGCCGCGACCAATGCCTCGTCGGTGATTTTGAGTTGATGATGCGCTTCGTAACGCGAGCGAATGCCTTTGAGAATCTCGATCGTCTCTTCGACCGTCGGTTCTTCCACGCGCACCGGTTGGAAACGTCGTTCGAGTGCCGCATCGCTTTCGATGTGTTTGCGGTACTCGTCCATCGTCGTCGCGCCAACCACTTGCAATTCACCGCGCGAAAGAGCAGGCTTGAGAATGTTCGCCGCATCCACCGCGCTCCCTGCTGCGCCTGCGCCAACGACCATATGCAATTCGTCAATGAACAGAATCGTCTTGCTACCTTTTAATTCCTCGATGACGCGCTTCATCCGCTCTTCAAACTGTCCGCGATAAATCGTCCCTGCGACGAGTGAACCAACATCGAGTTGCACCACGCGCTTGTTGAGGAGCGGACCTGGAACGTTGCCTTGCACGATTTGTTGCGCCAAGCCCTCGACGATTGCCGTCTTGCCGACACCGGGTTCACCGATGAGCGCGGGATTGTTCTTGGTGCGGCGTGCAAGTATCTGGATGACGCGTTCGATTTCCTTTTGCCGTCCGATCACCGGATCGAGTTTGCCTTGTTCCGCGAGTTCGGTCAAATCGGTAGCGAGTTGATCGAGGAGTGGCGTCTTGGAATCGCTTTTGCGCTTTTCACCCGCCGCGACTTTTTCGGGTTGGCTTTCGAGGACGGCTTTGGTCAACTGCTGACGAATCTTTTCGGGGGTGAGATTCAACGTCCGCAAAACGCTAATCGCCACACCCTCTTCCTCACGCACCAAACCCAGCAACAAGTGTTCTGTGCCGATATAGTGATGTCCCAAGCGGCGCGCTTCGTCCACCGCGAGTTCGATGACGCGTCGTGTGCGCGGCGTGAGCGTGAGTCGCGCGTTGGCTGGTGCTTGCCCGCGCCCAACGATGTCTTCGATCATTCGGCGGACGCGATTGTGATCCACACCCAAATCGCGCAGCACTTTGGCGGCGAGTCCTTCTTCTTCGCGCAACAAACCGAGAAGCAAATGCTCGGTGCCGATGTAGTTATGGTTCAAACGCGTGGCTTCTTCTTGTGCATACGAAAGGACGCGTCGCGCGCGCTTGGTAAATTTATCCAGGTTATCTGCCATCTTACTTTACCTCACAGGACGAACTTTCGATTCGCCCACGTATGATTACTGCCACGAAGGACAAAGACCACGCATATCATTTTTCTTCGTGTTTCTTCGTGTTCTTCGTGGATCAAACTCTTCCACAGACACAGAACGTCCCACATACTTCGAGGGACGCCCTTGTCGTGTGCTATGCTGTTTGTGCTTGCTCTGCGGTTTCCGTCTCGGCGTCGGGCCAGTCGCTGTCCGGGGTGTCGAGATCGAGCGCGTCGCCTGAATACTCTTCGGACGCGCGTTTGAGCGAAAGTCCCAAACGTCGGCGTGCCGCGTCAATGCGAATCACCCGCAGTTGCAAGGTGTCCCCTTCTTTGACCACTTCTTTGGGATGTTGAATGCGCCGATCGGCTAACTCGGAAATGTGAATCAGCCCCTCGATATTGTCTTCGAGTCGCGCAAATGCGCCAAAGGTGGCTAACTTGGTGATCGTGCCCGTCACCAATTGTCCGACCTTGTATCGCTCTTCGACGGTGGACCAAGGTTCGGGCTGGGTGCGTTTCAAACTCAAGGCGACCCGCTCGCGCTCGCGATCCACACTGAGCACATACACTTGGATTTTGTCACCGACCTTGACCACATCGCGCGGATGTTCGATCTTGCCCCACGCCAGTTCGGACATATGGATCATTCCATCCACGCCGCCCAAATCCACGAACACGCCAAAGTCTTGCACACTCGTCACAGTGCCGGTAACGATGGCGCCTTCTTGCAATTCTTGCAACAAGCGTTCTTTTTGTTCCTTGCGTAACTCGCGCATCGCCGCGCGTTCAGACAGGATCAGGCGATTGCGCTCGCGGTCGAGTTCGATGACTTTGAGTTTGACTTTTTTGCCGACGTACGCCGTGAGATCAATACCGTTCACCTCGGCGCTGGAGGGCGTATCGGTCTTTTTGCGATACGTACCTTCCAACTGTGTGGCTGGCACAAAGCCGCGCACCTTGCCGATGCGGATAATCAAGCCACCTTTGTTAAAGCCCGCGACCTGCGTCTCGATAATCCGTCCCGACTTGAACACTTCTTCGAGTTCGCGCCAATCGTGCTCCAATTGGGCGCGTGCCAACGAGAGGACGACGTGACCTTCGCGATTCTCCGCGTTGAGGACGAATGCCAAGACGCTATCGCCCACGCGCAATTTTTTGATCGCCTCCGCCGACATCTTTTCCAGTTCCTTCGGCTCGACGATGCCCTCGGATTTAGCACCAATGTCAATCAAAATCTCGCGCGGGTCGGCGCGGACAATCGTGCCCGAAACGATGGAGCCGTAGCGCAATTTCTGAAACCCCAACTCCGTGTCGGACAGATCGCTCATCTTGATTCCCGAGTCATTGTCTTTCTTTTTCTCTGTGACCTCCTGTGGACGAGCAGGTCCACCTGCAACAACCATTGAATCCCCCAATAACCGATTTTTAATACCTTGCCGATGCGGCACACCTATTATATCCGTTTCTGTGTAAATCGCAACCCCTACCCTAGTGCTAAAACGATTTTCTTTCAATACTCTAACGTTTTGCGCGTGACGCGTTCACGGAAAACGTAATATGTCCACGCTTGATATGCAATCACGAGCGGAATGAAAATGAGCGCGACGACCGACATTACTGTCAGCGTGTATGGTGCCGCCGCCGCATTGTAAATCGTCAAACTCCATTCGGGCTTGAGCGTCGAAATCATCACGCGCGGGTAGTGTGTCAGCGCGTACGTGACGAACGTTGCGGCAATCGTCAGCGCGGTCATCGTGAATGCCCAGCCATCACGCGCGCGTTGATGTAACCGATACGCGGCAAAGAGTGCAACGCCACCTAGTATCGCAGCGACAATCGGCATCGTGGGGCGCGCCAGCATATCGGTTGCGAGCGCGCTAGCGATCAGCGTAAGCACGTACAGCGCAAACGCGACGATCCACAACCGATTCACCGCGCCGCGCACGCGCGCGGCTAAATCGCCATTGGTGCGCAAAAGGAGGAACAGCGCGCCGTGCAACGTCATCACCGCGACCGCGAACACACCGACCAAGAGCGCGTACGGATTGAGCAGGGTGAGAAAATCGCCGGCGTATTCCATCTGCGCGTTGATCGGCACGCCGCGCATCAGGTTACCGAATGCCACACCCCACAACAGCGCAGGGATAAAACTGCCGACGAAGATCATCCAATCCCAAAAATTGCGCCAGCCGCGTCGCGCGTCTTTGCTCCGAAACTCGAACGCTACGCCTCGCACGATCAACGCTAGGAGAAGTAAAACGAAGGCAATGTAAAAACCGCTGAACAGCGTGGCGTACCAATGCGGAAATGCACCAAATATCATCGCTCCCGCTGAAATGATCCACACTTCGTTCCCGTCCCAAAACGGACCAATCGTGTTGATGATGATGCGGCGTTCATCGTCGTCTTTGCCGTAAAAGGGCAACAAGATGCCCACGCCGTAATCGAATCCTTCCAGAATGAAAAAGCCGATGAACAAGATGCCGATGATCCAGAACCAGAGGGTATTCAAGTCCATTGTTGCCTCCGAATATTGCGTATTGCGTAGTGCGTATTGCGTGAATCACGTCTCACGTCTCACGCCTTCGGTCCCTGTCGCGCGAACTTGGCGAGCAAGTACACGTCCACGATCATCAACACGCCGTAAAGCAAGGTGAACGTGATGAGGGAGAACAATACGGCTTCGGTGGTGAGTGTCGGCGAGACGGCTTGTTCGGTTTTCATCACACCGTACACGACCCAAGGTTGGCGCCCCATCTCGGTCATCAGCCAGCCAGTTGTGTTGGCGAGATACGGCAATAGAATTGCGGGGACAAGCAACCCCAAGAACCAAGCCGCGCGCGCCAAACGCTTGAGGATGAGCAGTAATACTCCCAATCCCGCCAAGCCAACCATTGCTAGCCCTGCGGCGACCATCAAGCGAAATGACCAGTACGTCAATACCACCGGTGGAACGTAATTGCCTGCACCGTACTGCTTGACGAACTCTTCTTGCAAATTCTTGATGCCGGGCACTTCGCCTTCAAATCGGAAAAAGTAGAGCCAACTCAACACGCCGGGCAAACGAATCGCAAAGACATCGCGCTGATTCTTTTCATCAATGATGCTAACGACGGAGAACGAGGCAGGATTTTCGGTTTCCCACAACGCTTCCGCCGCCGCCATCTTCATCGGTTGCGTGAACAATTTGTGCACACCTTGCGAGTGCCCGGTGATTCCCGACATTGGACTGCTGATGAGCGCGCACAGCAAACCGATGCGAAACGAACGCTGGAAGAAATCATTATCCCAATTTTTGCGGAGATGATACGCGCTGATGCCCAGCACGAAGAATGCCGCTGTTGTCAAACCAGAGAAAAAGACGTGCGAGTATTGATAGAACACGTGCGGATTCGTTGCCAGTGCGAGAAAATCGGTCATTTCCGCGCGCCCGTTCCGAATGACATACGCCATCGGTTGTTGCATGAACGAGTTGGCTACCAAGATAATCAATCCTGAGAGTTGCGAGCCAATCACTACTGCCCAGATCGTTGCCAGATGTGCGCGCTTGGATAATTTTTCCCATCCGAAAAACCAAACGCCCAAAAATGTAGATTCGAGGAAAAAGGCGAGGAGTGTTTCGATGGCAAGCACCGCGCCGAACACATCGCCGACAAAGCGCGAAAAGTTCGACCAGTTGAGACCGAATTGAAATTCTTGCACCAAACCGGTGACGACTCCCATCGCAAAGTTGATAAGAAACAACTTGCCCCAAAACTGTGCCATTCGTTTATACTGCTCATCACCCGAACGCACGTAGAGTGTTTCCATCAACGCGATGAGAATCGCCAAACCCATCGTGAGTGGTACGAAGAAAAAGTGATAGACCGTTGTGACTGCAAATTGGATGCGTGAAAGGGTAAGTGGCTCCATTCGACCTCCAGTGTGTCAGTTGGACAGTGGGACAGTATGACAGTGAGACAGTGAATCAGTGAGACAGTAGGGCAGTGGGTCAGTAAGACAGTGAGACGATGAACGGGTGATTAGGTTCAACGAATCTGAAAACATTATAGGGTGCGCTAGCGGATTTGTCAATGCTTTCGCCACCCAATTCAGGGCTGGGCAAAGCCAGTTGTTGGCGACTAGAAATCGCCGCAACAAAGACCCAAAACCCGCCCGTTCGGCTGAGCTCACGGCGAAGCCTTCGGCAGGTTCTTCGCGGGCTACTGCAAACCGACCCTTTCGCGTACCTTTCGCGTTTCTTTCGCGCCCTTTCGCGTTCGCGCGCCTACTCGCCGCGCAGCACTTTGACCTCACCCATACCCGCGTTGACCTCCAAATCGAGTTTGCGCACGGCGGTCGCGTAATCGTCCGACTCAAAATCAACACTAGGAGCAATGCCTTCGTCTTTGTTTTGAAAGACACGCACATCGCCCATACCCACGCTGGCATGTACACGCACCGCGAGATCGCGCGGCACAATCACCGTCGCCTCACCCATACCGAGGAACACCCGCACGCGCCGCGTGCCTTCGGGAATCGTTGCACGCGTCAGATCGAGATCGAACTTGCCCAAGCCATGCGAGAAATCTTCGTTACGAATTTCCCTGCCGTCCAACACAGCGCGAGAGTTGCCCACACCGAAAGGCACGGTACAAACGGACTGGGGCTGAAACGCGCGCCACACAAGCCAAACACCAAAGCCAATCAACGCGAGTGACCATACGATTCCCCAATCGAATACGATCAGCCCAAGATTCCCTGCCAGTAACAATGCGCCAATCAGAATGAACGCGAGTGCGATCACCACTTGGGCATCCCAACGAAACATTGACACCTCCCGTTGATTGTGTCAATTGCCATAGACCTTGAACGAATGATTCAGAAACGCCTCAACGAATGGCAACGAATAAACGAATGTGCCACGCTGATTCGTTGATCCACTCGGTATGCGTTGAAGCGAATTTCCCAAAATTTATGCAAACGTTTGTCACTTGACACGCCCGCGCACAATCGGCAGAAACGCGCCAAAGAACGCGATGAACGCGACCGCGAGCACCAACAGGCGCGTCTCGTACGGCGATAGACGCAACCATACCGCCAAACCAATCGCGCCGATGATGGCGAGAAGCCACAAGAGGAGTGCACTGATGATACGAGTTATACGCTGGAACATTTCAGTTGCACAGTAGGACAGTTGGGCAGTAGCACAGTAGGACAGTAGCACAGTTGGACAGTTGGACAGTGCTACTGTCTTACTGTCTCACTGTCCCACTGTCCCACTGTCTCACTGTCCCACTGTCTCACTGTTTCACTGTCCCACCGACTCGATCCGCACGCGCGCGAGTTCCATCCATTGCCGCTGCGGAACGGCGATGCGACGAAAATCGAAATGACGCCCTGGTCCCATCGTCGTCGCGTTGTTGTCCACCCACGCGACGAAACCGAGCGGCACGGTCGGCGGATTCGGCGCGCGGAACACCTCCACATCGTCCACGAAGAAAATCGCCTCGCGCGGCAACCAATCGAGACGATACGTGTGCCAATCGGTGAGTGACACATTGTCCAAAACTAGTTCGTGCGCGTGGATGCGCGCTTGCGCGAGATCGAACACGAGGCGACTCATCCCCGGCAAGCGAAACACGAAATTGCCGAGTGCCATCGTCAGTTTGTCCGCGCGTCCGCCGTTGAGTGTAGCGGCTTTCCAGCCGTGTCCGCGCACCCCGCGCGCGAACGCCATATCGCTATGCGGCGACGCGTAGAAAAACCAAATCGCGTTGGGTGGTGTTTCCACGTTGCCCACCCAATCGAACGGATCGTTCCAAAAGCCAAAGCCCGCTGTGCCGATGAGTTCACCCGCGCGATGACTGAATCGCGCGCGCACGGTCATCCGCAACGGCGGTTTCCACGCCAGTTTGTGGCGCGGCGCGGTGCGATGATCATCCAACTCGGCATCGGAGAGATGCCCTGCTTCCGCGCCGTCCACGACGAAGCGAATGATGCCGGGTTCGTTTTCGATGTGCGCGTGTCCAATGCAAAAGCGCACCCAGCGCGGATGCGCGCCGTGTTGAAAATTGTCGTCAATCATTGTAGGTTACAGGTTTCAGGTTTCAAGTTGCTTGGTCGTTCGTCCTCCGTCTTTCGTCTTCCGTCCTCCGTCGTCCGTCTTCCGTCCTCCGTCACACCGTCAACACAATCTTCCCAAACTGTTCCCCGCGCGCCAAACGCGCGTGCGCTTCTTGTGCGCGTTCGAGTGGCAACACCACGTCAATCACCGGTTTAAGTTCACCGCGCAACACCAACTTCATCACCTCGTTGAACTCGCGCTGATTCGACATCGTGGAACCCAAAATCTCCACTTGCTTCCAAAAAATCAATCGAATTTCCTCCTGCGGATTCGGTCCACTCGTTGCGCCAATCGTCACCAGACGCCCGCCTTTGCGTAGCGCGCGAATCGCCTTGAGCCATGTTGCCGCGCCCACCGACTCGAACACCACGTCCACGCCACGCTTGTTCGTCAGCCGATACACTTCCTTGTCCCACTCTTGCGTCGTGTAGTTGATGAGCACATCCGCGCCGAGTTCCTTTGCCTTTTGCAACTTGGCATCGGACGACGAGGTGACGAACACGCGCGCGCCGGCTTTTTTGGCGATTTGAATCGCGGCGGTGGAGGTGCCCGCGCCTGCGCCGAGAATCAGCACGTCTTCACCCGCGCGCACGAGAGATAAGCGCGCGCCACGCGGTCAAGAATACGAGTGGCGCGGCGGCGGCTTGCTCAAACGGAAAATCGTCGGGAATCGGCAGCACGTTGCGCGCAGGCACGCGCACGAATTCTGCCGCCGTGCCAGCGCAATGTTCACCGAGAATGTGAAAATCGGGGCACAAACTATGTTCGCCCATCACGCAAAACTCGCACGCGCCGCACGAGAGTCCGGGATTGATCGTCACGCGTTGCCCCACTTGCAATCCGCGCACGTTCGTGCCCACCTCCGCAATCACGCCCGCGCCGTCCGATCCCGGAATATGCGGCATTGTGAGTTTCAAGCCGGGCAATCCTTCGCGCACGAACAAATCGAGATGATTGAGCGCGCTGGCTTTGACGTTGATGAGCACATCGTCCGCGCCAATCGTTGGTTTGGGCACATCCGCAATTTGCAATTTTTCGATTCCACCGTGTTCGTAAAAGACGAGTGCTTTCATAACTCCCTCCAAGTTTCAGGTTTCAGGTTCAAGGTTTAAGGTTTACGCAATACGCAATACGTGATACATATGGCGTAGTGCGTATTGCGTATCACGTATCACGTCTCACGCCTCACGCATTACGCCTCACATCTCACTCACCGCGCGCACGATTCGCGCGTTCGTCACCGCAATCAAATCTTTCACCGCCAGACACACATCTACACCGCGCGCGCCCGCGCTGATGTGAATTTTGTCGAGCGCGAGCGCGCGTTCGTCCAATACGATTTCAAAGCCGCGATTCAAAAGCGCGAGCGCACTGATGCCACCCACTTGCAAACCCGTGAGTGACTCGGCTTCGCGTTGCGTTGCCATTCGCAATTTTTGTTTGGGCG
>JAOACU010000068.1:10574-11583 GCA_026417715.1 Anaerolineae bacterium
CATCACGAGCAATGGCTTTCCCGATTTGGGCGGTTCGCGCAAAACCACGAGCGTTTTGTACACCGATTCGACCGGCGCGCCGATGAGTTGTGCGGCATCCACCGCTGAGTGAAATTCACCCGACGCGTCGTACTCGGTGACGATGTACGGAATGTTGCGCGCGTCGAGTATGCGCAGTGAATTGAGTTTTATGCCCATTTTCGATTTTAGATTTGCGATTTTCGATTGAGGTCAATCGAAAATCGGCAATCGGCAATCAAAAATTCAACGCGTTCACCAACGCGTGCACCACCGCGAGCGGCAACACATTCCGCGTGCGTTGATACGCAAACGCAAACACGGCGCCCATACCCATCTGGAACGTCAATGCCGTAATCCACACCTGATTCCAGTCGCGCGCGGTGAACACGAAAAAATTGATGGGCAAGTGAGTGAGACCGAAAATGATGGACGAACCCAAGAGTGCCCATGCGCCGTTACGCCACCACGCCTCGAGGCGCGTCAATAACAACGCACGAAACAACACCTCTTCGGGCAAGCCCGCGCCGAAAAAATATTCCACCGTTTGCCAACCGAAACGCGGCAAAGCATTCCAATGCGTGAACACCCCAAACGCCGTCAGCGCAAGCAACGCTGGTAACGAGATCCACCACGCGCGCCAATTCCAATCCAACCCCAGTGCGCGCCAACGATACCCCAGCACGAACAACACGATGATTGGTACGATGACCTGTTCGATGACTTTGGGCACAATCTCGAACGTCCAGTTCTTAAAGCAGACGAAATTGTCTGGCAAAAACGGCAAAAATTTGCCACAGATGGCGATGCGCCATGCAATCCAAATGCCAATGAGCGCGAACACGAACAACGATTCGGCGCGCGGATATTTTATCGCTGGCGCAGGCGCGCGCTACCTGGTCAACCGCGCCGCGAGCGGCATGCCGCGCCCACGCATGATCGACTGGCTTCAGGCGCGCAATGTCGGTGTGGCGGTATCGCAGTCATACCT
>JAOACU010000681.1 GCA_026417715.1 Anaerolineae bacterium
AGATGTGTATAAGAGACAGTTCACAAGGGACGCATCGTGGCGATGGTCTTTCGCGACAGTTACGCTGCCGATGATTTTTCCAAACCATATCCCGATCCGCCCGAACCGTTGTATCGTTTGCTCGGTGTCGAGCAATGGGTGTTTCGCGATAGCAACTGGTCGCCGGATTTTCCGACAGCCGCGCGCCAAGCGATGGCGTTGTATCGTCCCAGTGGTGTCACGCCCAAGTTTGATGGCGTCGTCGCGCTCGATCAGTACGCGCTGCAAGAACTGGTCGGCGCGCTTGGATCGTTGCGCGTGCCCGATTACAACGAACCGCTCACGCGCGCAAACGTCGTCGCGTATATGCGACACGCGTGGGCGCCTAGCGATGGCAAATTCACCGGCGCGTGGTGGCTGAAACGCAAAGCGTTCATCGGCACGCTTGCCGATGCCGCGCGACAACGCATCGAAACCGGCGGCTTTGACAAACTCGCGCTTGCTGATGCCGCGCTCCGTTTGCTCGATGGTAAACACATTCAAATTTATCTGGAGCAACCCGACGCGGCGGCGATGTTGCGCGCGCTCAAGTGGGACGGCGCGCTCTTGCCACCGAGCGGCGATGCGGTGATGATCGTGGACGCGAATTTGGGTTACAACAAGGTGAACGCGCGCATTCAACAATCGGCAACGTACAAGGTGGATTTGCACGCCCAATCCCCGCGCGGCGAACTCACGCTTGTTTACACGCACACCGTCAGCGCGAACGTGACTTGCATTCCCGAAGCGCGCTATGATCCGATTTACGAACAAATGATGAATCGGTGCTATTGGAATTACTTGCGCGTCTTTGTTTCCGCGTCCACACGACTCGACGACGCAACGCGCATCCCACTTGCTGCAAACGCGCTGTGGCACAAGAAACCCGATTCGGGTGATGTCATCACGCGCGACGAAGGCGCGTGGCGCGCGTTCGAGACGATGATGATTCTACCGACAACGCAATCACAACTGTCTCTTATACACATCT
>JAOACU010000682.1 GCA_026417715.1 Anaerolineae bacterium
TGGCATCACCGCGCGATAACCATCCACTATCGCTCGAGCGCATCGCCGCGCCAACGTTAATCGTGTAGGGCACGCGCGATCGCGCCGTGCCGCGCCGACACATCGAACGTCACGCGCGCGCGCTGCCTAATGCCAAATTGGTGATTATCGAAAACGCGGGACACCTCCCGCATTACGAATATCCTGATCAAGTCAATCGGTTGCTGTTGGATTTTCTCGCGCCGAGTACCGAATGAATTTGCAACAACAATTACCCAAAGCCACTTTTCGTTTCGACGAAATTCGTGTATAATAGCGGTAGAGACAACGATGTCGTGATGTGGAAATTTCGTTCAAAAGATGCAGAAAGGTGTGTAGGTGAAAGATAATGAACTCGAATAATCAGTGGTTGCGAAGTGGGTTGATATACCTGTTGATCGTCGTTGCAGTCTCGGCATTGTTCTTGCAGGTCGCGCAACAACCCAAACAGACGAATACCATTCCGATCAGCAAACTTGCGCAAAGTGTGCAAGCGGGGACAGTCAAGAAAATTTCCGTTAGTGGCAATACACTGACGATTACATACAAAGAAGGCGGTCCCCAAGAGACCGCGTTGAAAAATCGCGATGTGAGTGTCGAAGAGACCTTGCGCAACTTGGGCGTAGCGCCGGAGAAAATTCTGGCGGTGGACATTGTGTACGAGCAACCGCCGCAGTGGGATAACTTGTTGGCATTAGCAGGAACGTTCTTGCCACTCATCTTCATCGGCGCGTTGTTTTTCTTCTTGATGCGGCAGGCGCAAGCCGGCAACAATCAAGCCATGTCATTTGGCAAGTCGCGCGCGCGAATGTTCACCAGCGATAAACCGACGGTAACATTTGCGGATGTGGCAGGTGTGGACGAAGCCAAAGCCGAGTTGCAAGAAGTCGTCGAGTTTCTGAAAGAGCCGGAGAAATTCACGTCGCTCGGCGCGCGCATTCCCAAGGGCGTGCTGCTCGTCGGACCGCCAGGCACCGGCAAAACGCTCCTCGCGCGCGCGGTGGCAGGCGAAGCGAATGTGCCATTCTTCTCGATTAGCGGCTCGGAATTCGTCGAGATGTTCGCGGGTGTCGGTGCTT
>JAOACU010000683.1 GCA_026417715.1 Anaerolineae bacterium
ATCACGTATTGCGTATCACGTATTACGTATCACGCATTCACGCGCTGTTTCCGCACATCTTGCCAATTCCAACACGCCACCCAATGGCGTACGGTGCCAAGTTCGAGCGGTGGATTCTCGTTGGCGCATTTCTCGGTGCGATAGCGACAACGCTCATAGAAGGGACATCCCTGCGGCAAAGCAATCAGATCGGGAGGCAAACCTTCGATGGGTGTCAATTTGGCTTTGAGCGCGGCATCCAGACGCGGAATCGAACCGAGCAGACCCAGCGTGTAGGGATGCAACGGGTTGCCAAAAATTTCTTTGGTCGTCGCCGATTCGATGACAAAGCCGGCGTACATCACGTTGATTCGATCCGCAAGTCCGGCGATCACGCCCAAATCGTGCGTGATCCAAATAATCGCCATACCGAGTTCGCGCTTGAGGCGTTTGACGATGTCAATGATTTGCGCCTGAATCGTCACATCGAGCGCGGTGGTGGGTTCGTCCGCAATCAAGAGTTGTGGCGAGCAGGAGAGTGCCATCGCAATCATCACGCGTTGGCGCATTCCGCCGGAGAATTGATGCGGATAATCGTCCACGCGGCGTTCGGCTTCGGGAATGCCCACCATCTTCAATAATTCGATAGTGCGTTTGCGCGCCTGTTGCTTGGTCATTCCCATATGCAACTCGAGCGCTTCGGAGACTTGGGTGTTGATGGTCAATACAGGGTTGAGCGAAGTCATTGGGTCTTGAAAGACCATTGCGATCTTGTTGCCGCGCACCGAGCGGATTTCTTCATCGTCCACTTGGATCAAGTCGCGACCCTGAAACATCACTTGACCGCTGACGATTTTTCCCGGCGGCATCGGAATCAGCCGCATCACCGAGAGCATCGAAACCGATTTGCCACATCCCGATTCGCCGACCAAACCCAACGTTTCGCCTTCGTCCACGTGAAACGAAACGCCGTTGACCGCGTGTACTACACCATCCTGTGTGTGAAACTCGGTTCGCAAATTTTTTACTTCGAGTAATGTTCCCATTAGTCCTCCCGATGTGGGGATTTGGAGATTAGAGATTGGAGATTAGTGATTGGTGATTGGTGATATTATAG
>JAOACU010000684.1 GCA_026417715.1 Anaerolineae bacterium
ATGTGTATAAGAGACAGCACGTACACCAGCGCGACAACGAGCATCGAAAATGCAACGGAGAGAAAACGCATCACAAAAACATTTTCGCCGAGTGCGAGCCACACGTGCAACAAAAAATAGTAGAGCGGTGGTTGCACGTCCACGGCTGTGCCGCGCACGATGGACGCCCAATCGCGTTCGGCGAGAAAGACGCTAAACGCTTCATCGTACCACAGCGGACGCGCGCCGAGAAACGCGACGCGCAACGCGAACGCCAACAAAAGAATTACGATGTGTGTGTTCATCGCGTATCCAAACGATAGATCGCGTAAGATTCTTTATCCGCGTTCGACACAGCAGGTTTACCCTCACGCATCACGATTTGTAACGACGTTTTACCATAGACCAAAGTAGCATAGCGCGCCAACAATTCTTCCAACGCGCGCGCATCGTCCAACGAAACAGGATCGTACCCCGATTGTAAAATAAAATCCAAACCCGCGCGACTCAACAAGACGTGCGTGTATCCGCGCGCGCGCCACTCGGCGGCAATCGCATCCACATCGCGATATTGCCAACGCCAATGCGCCCCCGCATCGAGAATCGAATCGGGTTGCGCGGCGCGTTCCGCATAGTACACGCGCGGCTCCCACAAGAACAAGATGCGCGCCTCGCGCGGTAATTGCGTGTTGATGAATTGCATCGCCGCGCCATACTCGCCCAAGTGACGCGTCAAGTATGCCGCGCGCGATTCCGCACCTACCAGATACGCCAGCGCGCTGCTCGATGCGAATCCAATCGCGTAACCTAATGCAGTCAAACCAAGAACTAACAACACCACCAAGCGCGTAAATCGTTGCAACGAAAATTGCGGCATATCGAGCGCGCTCAGACGTTCGTACGCAATCGCCGCCAACAACGCGAATGCAGGAAACGCGGGGAACAAAAGTCGCGTCTGCATCAACAGTTTCGACTGCGCGACGCCGAGAAGCCAAAAGAGGTAGAGGAGAAGGGAGAAGAGGAGTAAACCGTGTATTGCGTATTGCGTGTTGCGTGTTGCGTGAGGCGTGAGGCGTGAGACGTGAGGCGTGAGACGTGAGACGTGAGGCGCGTTACC
>JAOACU010000685.1 GCA_026417715.1 Anaerolineae bacterium
GATGATAAAGGAAGCGATGACGTCTGGCATTCCATCGGCAAAGAAAAACGGCACCACGGGCACGAACGCGCCGAGCGCGGTGAACACGCCCGCGCTCAATCCTTCGCGCCAAGGATTGGGAAACGTTTCGGCGGATAAACCCAATTCTTCAGCGGCGAGCGTTTTGAGCATTTGCTCGGGACGCTCTGCCATCCGTCTGGCGAGTTGACGCGCTTCGCTTGGGGTAAATCCTTTCAACTCGTAAAAGAGTGCCATCTCCTCTTCTTCTTGTTCTGGGTTCAGTTCGATTTCCTCGCGTTCGCGTTTCAACTCGGCTTCGTACACTTCGCGTTCCGATTTAGTGGCAAGGTACGCGCCCGCGCCCATCGAAAGCGCGTTGGCGATGACGCCGGCAATGCCACTGACGATGACGAACATCGCCGATGCGTTCGTCGCGCCGGCAACACCAGCCACCACACCAAACACCGAGCCGATACCGTCGTTCATCCCGTAAATCGCTTGCCCGATCCATCCCCCACCGCGCACATGCCACTTTTCCTTCTTCAGAATCACATCCAAGCGCGCTTGTGGTGTTACCATCTCGGTTAGCAATTGACTATGCACGCGCTCTTCACTTTCGTTCGCGCGTAGTGCCGCGCGATCCTGTTCGGTGGTGACGGTGGCGGCAAGCGCGGCGTACGCTTCCGTATCACTCTCTTCGCTTTGCTCGATGCGCCGCAGCGCGTTCTCGGTGCCCGACTGAACGAGTACCCACCGCCACAAACGTTCGCGCAACGATTCGCGAAATTCGGGAGGCGCGCTACCCAGTTCGCGCAAGCGCGCGGTCCACGTCTGGGCGTGACGTTCTTCGGCATCGGCAAGCCGATTCAAGACCTCGCGTTGCTGTTTAGAGTGCGCGCGTTCAGCCAGCGCGCGATACGTCTTGGCGCCAGCCATTTCGCGTTTCCACGCGGCTTGTAAACTTGCAATCAGTTTTGCCTTGTCCTCCATACGTTATGCTCCCAGTTTCACTTTCGCTCTTGGGTAGAAAGAGGTTCCCAGACCTCACAGGTCTCCGAGACCTGTGAGGTCTGAACAAGCCATTTACCGT
>JAOACU010000686.1 GCA_026417715.1 Anaerolineae bacterium
ATTGTGCCCAGTCCAACGAAACCCAAGTTTGCCATTGCTTCCTCCTGATGCTAGTAGACTTGGAATAAGGATTTCCGTCCACTAAAGACACGAAGGGCACGAAAAAAATTACAGAAACCTGGTGGTGCTTGGTGCTCTTCGTGGAGAAAAATTATTTCGTAGTGTTCAGTATTCGGTGTTCAGGTACCTGTCTGCCTACTGCCTACTACCTACTGCTTACTGCGTACGCCACTATCGCGCCGTACTTGTTGCAAATGGGCGCGCATTGCTGCACGTGCCGCCTCCGCGTCGCGGCGTTCGATAGCAGCGAGAATCTTTTTGTGATGATACTGTCCGTGTGCCGCGCCACCGCGTCGAAATGTGCGCTTGCGTTGCTCGCGTAGCAAATCCACAATCGGGTTCAGTAGGGCGGGGATGAGCGGATTGTGCGTCGCGTGTGCCAGCGCAAGGTGGAATTGCAAATCGCCTTCCACGAACGCGTCCGCGTCGCGTAGCGCGCGTTCCATTCCAGTAACCACACAGCGAATTGCTTCGATTTGTTCTGGGGTAGCGCGTTCTGCCGCCCGTGCCGCGATTTCTGGCTCCAAGATTTCGCGTACTTCCATCAGTGCTGTCGCGTCGCCCGACGCGCTGACACCCAGCATCAACTCGAGCGATTGGCGCGCCGCGCGTGCAGTGCCATCGGTGACAAACGTGCCGCGTCCAGGATGACTTTGCACGAGACCTTTTTCGCGCAACGCCTTGACGGCTTCGCGGATGACCGTGCGACTAACGCGAAACTGTTGAGCAAGTTCGCGCTCGGTGGGAAGCCGATCGCCACAGCACAATTTACCATCGAGGATTTGTTTTTCGATCTGTGCGACGACTTGCTCGTAGAGACGGGTGGTTTGTAGAGGGGCATAAGATGCAGTGGGCTTTTTTGGTATTATCATCATACCAATTGAGATTATAGTCTGGAAAGTATGTCTTGTCAAGACCCGAATTGAACATTCGTGCTATTTGTGATAAAATAGGTTTCAGGTTCAAAGTTCAAGGTTTGAGGAAAGTGATATGCGTGAAATTTTTGTAGCGATTGCACAATTTCAACCA
>JAOACU010000687.1 GCA_026417715.1 Anaerolineae bacterium
CGGCGATCATCGAAGCAGTGCGCAAAGTCAAGCCCGCTGTCGTGACTGTTGTCAATCGGCTGGCGACGCGGCGTAGTTTCTTGGGATCCACCGCCTCAGGTTCTGGCGTGATCATTGATAAGCAAGGTTACATCGTCACGAACAATCACGTCGTCCAAAACGCGCAAAGTCTCTTGGTGATTCTGTCCGATGGTACCAAGATGGATGCCAAGTTGGTCGGCGGTGATTCGCTTGCCGATCTTGCGGTGATCAAAGTGGACGGTGTCGTGCCCGCTGTTGCTACGCTCGGCGATTCGAGCGCGTTGCAGCCGGGTCAAACTGCCATCGCCATCGGCAGTCCGCTAGGCGATTTTCGCGGCACGGTGACAGTCGGTGTGATCAGCGCGTTGAATCGCCAAGTGGGGACAATGCAGGGCTTGATTCAAACCGATGCAGCAATCAACAATGGCAATTCGGGTGGTCCGCTCATCAACTCACTAGGGCAAGTGATTGGCATCAACACGCTTGTCGTGCGGAGTACGAACGAAGGCAACGTGGCTGAAGGGTTGGGTTTTGCGATTCCGTCGAACTTGGTGCGCGAAATCACCACGCAACTCATCACCAAAGGTCGCGTCGAACGTTCGTACTTGGGCATCACCTATCAGCCCGTTGATCCACTTTCGACGAGTGGAATGGATTTGAGTGTGACGTATGGTGTAGTGATTGCGCGCGTGGAACCGGGTTCACCAGCGGCAAGAGCCGGTTTGCAAGAAGGTGATGTGATTCTCGCGTTCAACAACCAGAAACTCGACGAGGAAGCCCTCACTGCCTTACTGGTCAAGCACAAACCTGGTGACGTAGTCACATTAACCATCTGGCGCAGTGGCAAACAAATGGACTTGACGGTCACGCTGGGCGCGCGACCACAGTCA
Organism: Anaerolineae bacterium; assembly: GCA_026417715.1. Taxonomy (GTDB): domain Bacteria; phylum Chloroflexota; class Anaerolineae; order UBA4142; family UBA4142; genus VGOB01. The sequence goes on from JAOACU010000687.1 coordinate 912, forward strand.
CAGTGACGAAGGCTTGCCCTGAGCGAAGCGAAGGGACGGAAGACGACAGGGGTGTTTGTCCTTCGGGTAGTGCTACAAAAGTAATGCTGGCAAGGCAACTTGTCACGCTGAGCGCAGCGAAGCGTCTCGCAAAGTGCTTTGAGAGATTCTTCGGCGCACAAAGCGCGCCTCAGAATG
>JAOACU010000688.1:0-497 GCA_026417715.1 Anaerolineae bacterium
GCCTTTAGGGATTCCTCTTTCTTTGGGTGGCCCATACTTGGGATTTTACGCTTCTAAGATGGAGTATGTGCGACAAATGGCCGGGCGTATCATCGGCGAGACGGTGGATATTGAGGGAAAACGTGGCTTTGTGATGACCCTCACGCCACGCGAGCAACACATTAGCCGCGCCCGTGCTTCGTCTAACATCTGCTCTAATCAGGGTTTGATGGCGCTGGCGGCGACGGTTTATCTGGCGACTTTGGGACGTCAGGGTTTGCGCCGTATCGCCGAGTTGAACTACCATAAGGCCCATTATGCTGCATCGCTTATCGAACAGCTTGAGGGTTATAGCGTGGAGCGCAGCAAGCCTTTCTTTAACGAGTTTGTCGTCACCTGCCCGGCGCCTGTGGCCGATATTAATGAATATTTGCTCCACGAGTGGGGCATGGTGGGAGGTTATGACCTGAGCCGCGACTATCCCGAGCTGGGGAACAGCATGTTGGTTGCCGTCACAG
>JAOACU010000688.1:507-1085 GCA_026417715.1 Anaerolineae bacterium
GCCTGGACGTCCCGGCCCAACGTTACCGCGCTTAGATGTACCGGAAAGCGAACTGCCGACTGAGTTGTTGCGCGAAGACCTCCCCCTGCCGGAGTTGAGCGAAGTGGATGTGGTGCGCCATTTCGTTCGTCTTTCGCAGCTGAACTATGCCGTGGATAAAGGGATGTATCCGCTCGGCTCTTGTACTATGAAGTACAATCCCAAGGTCAACGAAGTGACAGCGCGTCTACCCGGTTTTGCTCACTTACATCCGTTACAGTCAGAATCGACCATTCAGGGCGCGCTGCTCCTCATGTATGAGTTGCAGGATATGCTTAAAGAAATCGGTGGGTTTGCAGGGGTATCCCTTCAGCCTGCTGCCGGCGCCCATGGTGAGTTGACCGGCGTGTTGATGATGCGCCGCTATCATCTTGACCGCGGGGAAACGCAGCGTGACACGATGCTCATTCCCGATTCGGCGCACGGCACCAATCCGGCGACGTGCAATATGGCGGGTCTGAAGGTGATTGAAATCCCTTCCGACGCACGCGGCAATGTGGACCTTGATGCATTGCGCAAACACTGCAACGAACGTGTGG
>JAOACU010000689.1 GCA_026417715.1 Anaerolineae bacterium
ACGTATTCACTGATGGAAACATCATCCGAGGCAACGCTTGTCCAACAAGCCCAACACGGTGCTGCTGACGCGTTCGGTCGGTTGTACGATGCCTACGCCGAGCGCGTCTATCGCTATCTCGCGTTCCGTGTGCACGATGCGATGGAGGCGGAGGATTTGACCGCAGAAACGTTCATCAAAGCGTGGCAACACTTGCGCGACTATCGCGCGCAGACCGCGCCGTTTGGCGCGTGGCTGTTTCGCATCGCGCACAACGTCTTGGTGGATCACTGGCGGCGCTACGCGCGTCGCGCAACAATCCCGCTCGAAGCAGTTGCCGATACGCCCAACGGCAAAGCAGCGCATGCTTTCGCGCGAACCTTGACGCGCGCCGATTTGGAACACGGCATCGAACAACTCACCGATTTGCAGCAACAAGTCATCACGCTCCGTTTCATCGCGGGATGTTCGATTGCAGAGACCGCGCGCGTGATGCGACGCAGTGAAGAGGCGGTCAAGGACTTGCAACACAAGGGGCTGGTGGCGTTGCGGAGGATTTTGAGTGATTAGAGATTGGGGATTAGAGATTAGAGATTGGTGTGGAACGGTGAAGGATACGCTACAGGATTGTCTAGCGCGGCTCGAGCGCGGTGAGGCGCTGGAGCAGGTACTCGCCAGTTGTGCGTTGGACGAGAAGCGCGATGAACTGGAGAGTTTGCTCGCGCTTGCAACGAACGTGCGGCGCGCCGCGCCCAAGATGAGTGAATCCGCCAAAGCGCGCGTGCGCTATCAACTCTACGGCGCGATGCGCGCTCATCCCGCGCCGCGCGCGCGTCTGGTGTTGCCAACATGGCTCGCGCGCGTCGTGGTCGCGTGCCTCGTTGTTGTGCTGGTAGGAAGTGGCACTCTAGTCGCGGTCGCCGAAAGCGCGCCGGGCAAGCCGCTCTTTCCCGCGCGCGCCGCGCTCAACGAAACGCGCGCGCGTCTCGCCACGAATCCGCGCACGGTGCTTCTGCTCCACTTGCAAAACGCCGAAGAACGACTTGAAGATGTGCAGATTCGCAAGCAACATCGCCTTTTGGACGAAGCGGCGATCTTTTGGATGG
>JAOACU010000690.1 GCA_026417715.1 Anaerolineae bacterium
CGAGACGATTTCGCCGCGAAATTCTTCTGCAAGTTTGAGCGCAAGTTCGCTCTTGCCAACCGCTGTGGGTCCAATAATGGCGATGAGGGGTTTAGCAAGCATCATCACTCACTAGCAGAAACATAACACCGCCGACAATGCAGTGTCATTCTGAGCGACCGAAGGGAGCGAAGAATCTCTCAACCAACTTTGCGAGACGCTTCGCTACGCTCAGCGTGACAAACCAAAGTTACTTTTCGATGCTATCACTCTTCCACCGCGTCTTTGATAATGTCCACGCGCGCGAGACGTCCCGCGCGATCCAACTCGATGGCGACCAAGTCAATGCGCCACGCGCACTCGGCGTACTCGGAATGCGTTTGCAGGAATTCTTGCGCGACGGCAACGAGGCGCGCGCGTTTGCGCGGCGTGAGCGATTCTTCGGGCGTACCGCGCGCGTTGCCGCGACGCGCGCGCACTTCGACGAAGGCGAGTCCATCCGCGTCGCGCGCAATCAAATCCATTTCGCCGGCGCGCGTGCGATAATTGCGCGCGAGAATCGTATAGCCGCGTTGTTGCAACGCCAACGCTGCCACGCGCTCACTCGATTCACCCAGATTTTTGCGCGCGCGTGAAACCACCATCTTCCGTCTTTCGTCCCTTCGCCTTCCCTTTCGCTTTTCCCTTCGTTCCGCTCAGGGCTTCGGCTCAGGGCAAGCCTCCGTCCTTCGTCCTCCGTCCTTCGTCTTTCGTCATTTACCATTTCGCGCGCGGCGCGCGTTCACTATCACGCGAACGTGGTAGCGGGATGTACTCGACGGAAGGACGTCGCTGCGCGGTTTGCGGATACAATGCCATAATGCGATAAATTTCTTTGGGCATCTCGGTACTAATCGGCAAACCGAGTTCGCGCGCTTCGCGCACCGTGATCGGATAATCGTGCGTCCACGTGCCTGACGACAAGAGTGTAGCGACGCGTTCGGCTTTCTCGGCGTCCATCTTGTCGCTCAAGAGTCGTTGGACAGTGGCTTTGACTTGGCGCAGGGCTTTTTCGGCAATGTCCGCCATAATCAGCGTGTCGTCGTCCACCTCTGCGCTTGGTTTG
>JAOACU010000069.1 GCA_026417715.1 Anaerolineae bacterium
CTCCGAGACCTGTGAGGTCTGAACAAACCCTTTTTCTACCGATGAGCAAAAAAGACAAAGGCGCACGGCAACTCTTCCACATCGGCAGAAGAGTTCAACCGTGCGCCCCTCGATTGTCCAGACGCGCGGAAACGCTTTGTAGGACAAGTTTCAAACTTGTCCTACATCAAGTCATTACGGTTTAACAGTCGGCAAGTTCGCGGCTCTCCACGCGTTCAAGCCACCACCCATACTGCGCACAGTGGTATAGCCCAACTGATGTAGTGCCATCATCGCCAAGACGCTGCGATGTCCAACGCCACAGTAAATGATGATGGGTGCGGTCTTGTCTTTGGGCAGTTTGTCCAGACTTTTGACGAGTGTGCGCAGAGGTACGTTCACTGCGCCTTCGATCATCCCTTGGTCCGCCAATTCGGCGGGTTCGCGCACATCAAGGACAAACGGTTTGGTGGGTAGTGCCAGCGCGTCGCGCACAGCGGTCACTGCCATATTGCCCCACTTGGGCGTCGCATCGGCTTGGGCATTCAGATACTTGTCGAGTGCGTCTGCCAATTCTTTGTCAACTTCGGGGGCTTTGCCAGCGGTAGGCGCGACAGGTGTGCCGGTGGCAACAGGGAAGTTTGCCGCTTTCCAACCGTTAAAGCCGCCCGTTAGACTTTTGACGTTGGTGTAACCCAACAACTGCAGCGCCATCATTGCCATCGCGCCGCGATGACCAATCGCACACACGGAGACGATGGGCTGATCCTTAGCCGGCAATTTGTCGAGATTCTTGAGCAACGTCTTGAGCGGGATGTTGACGGTACCAGCGATAAAGCCATTGTCCTTTAGTTCTTGCTCATCGCGCACATCGAGCAGGAAGGGTTTGGTGGGCAGAGCCAGCGCGTCATTCAACGCGGCGGCGGTGATGCTGTTCCAGCGTTGCTCGGCTTGCGTGTTCAGATAGCGGTCGAGCAGTGCGCTCCAATCCAGCGCGACTTTGGTTGGCGTCGCTGTAGGGGGCACTGGCGTTGCCGTAGGCGGTACCGGTGTGGCTGTGGGTGGTACCGGCGTTGCAGTGGGGGGTACGGGTGTCGCCGTCGGTGGAACTCTGGTTGCGGTAGGCGGCACCGGCGTGGGCGTCGGTGTCGGTTGCGCGCAGGCGGTCACAATCAGCGCCAGCGTCACCAGCAACAGGACGAACACTCGTTTGGACATTTTCCTAATCCTCCTAAGAATTTTTTGACGATGAAAGTTCTCTCCAGGATGGAGAGCCAAAACATCGTTCGATTTCCCACAAGACCTTTGGGAATCTGCATACATTATAACGTATGATATTTATCAAGTCAAATGATTCGATAAGCAATACCTATATGGATTTTTGATGCATCTATCTAAGACCGATTTATGAGGTTACATAACCCAGGGTTGCGACGCGCGGTAGTGTTCTTGCATACATTGGATGCACCGCGCTTTGACCACATTTGGACTCGATTCAGACTTGTTCAAATTAAAATGCGGAACGCGCATAATTCTGACCAAATGAGTCACCAAGATAGACGATTTTGTTTACCTTGAGAAATCCACAATGGAGATTTGAAAATGGATCAAAACAATCACATCTCGCTGGATGCTCTAGTGCCGCCAGAGATGGCGGCAAAAGCCGAACAAATCGGTTTCAAAAAAGTGCATATGGATCCAATCAGTGTGGTCGTGTTGGCAATCGTCGCCGGAGTTTTCATCTCGTTTGGCGCGATTTTTTCGACCACGGTGATTGCCGGCGCAAGCGGTACGCTACCCTACGGTGTCACGCGTTTGCTAGCGGGAGTCACTTTTTCGTTAGGGTTGATTCTAGTCATCGTTGGCGGTGCTGAATTATTCACCGGCAACAATTTGATCGTGATGGCATGGGCAAGTCGCAAAGTGACCACGCAAGAATTGATTTGGAACTGGGTCTATGTGTACGCTGGAAATTTCATCGGCGCGCTTGGCGCTGTGGTGGCAATGTTTCTGGGAGGACAATTTCTGTTTGCCAATGGTGCGATTGGCGCTGTGGCACTTTCGATCGCCGATGCCAAATGCAATTTGAATTTCTGGCAAGCGATGATGTTGGGAATTTTGTGCAACAACCTCGTGTGCCTTGCAGTTTGGCTAACGTTTAGCGCGCGCACCACCACCGATCGAATCTTGACGATCATTCCACCCATCACGGCGTTTGTCGCCGCCGGATTCGAGCATAGCATCGCGAATATGTATTTCATCCCTATCGGCTTGCTGATCAAATGGGGCGCGCCTGCCACGTTTTGGACAAGCATCGGCAAGACGGTCGCCGATTTTCCCCATATCACTATCGAAAATTTCCTGTTTAACAATTTGCTCCCGGTGACGCTAGGGAATATTCTCGGCGGTTCGGTGTTGGTGGGCTTGGTCTATTGGTTTGTCTATTTGCGCCATCTGCGATACTCGGAAGTCTGATAAAGTGGCAGCGCTGGAGCAGAATCTATTGACAGGCGAATAAATTCACGGCAACAACTACCCGAAGCCGCCCTTCGGCGGCTGGTTTAGCCGACGGCGGTCGGCTTCGGGTGGTCGTCGCGGCGACTTTGAGTCGCCAACACCGACTTGGCACCAACCCTGTGATGAAAGGGCGGGCGCACCACGCTTTGACCGCATTTGGACTCGATTCAGACTTGCTCAAATTAAAATATCATATACAATGATTACGACGAACTCTGTTCGCGCTGGTATAGGCACACGGGAAGGAAAAAGAGGAGACAAGCAATGCGGCTTGATCAAGTGCTGGAGATTATCAAAGGTCAGGCATTGAACGAGTTCAACCACGCGCGTCAAGTGGAGTACGGTTTTGAAACCGCTCTTCTCAGTGACGTACTCGCTTACGCCATCCCCCACACGACTCTGATCATCACCGAAATTACGAATCACCAAGTCATTCGGACCGCCGAGATGGTAGATGCGGCAGGGGTCTTGTTTGTCAAAAACAAGCAACCTGATGCTAGCGCGATTCAATTGGCTTGCGAGTTGGGCATTCCCCTGATTGTCACCCGTCTTGGTATGTTTGAAGCCTGTGGACGTTTGTTCGCGGCGGGCATCAAACCCGCGCGCCGTGTGGAGTAGACGGAGGTGACAACACCAGAAATCACCCGCGCGCAAAAACTTGATTTTCGCGTTGGGCAGGTAATGACGCGTCATGTCATTACGGTTACTCCTGGCACCTCACTTGTCGAACTGAAAGAAATTATGCGCGTCAACCGAATCAGCGGTGTGCCGGTCGTGAACGAAGACGGTGACCTCGTTGGCATCATCAGCATCGAAGACTTGTTACGCGCATACGAAGAGGGCGCGTTCAACGAATTTGTCGGCGGGCGGATGAGCCGGAATGTGATTACCGTGCACGAAGCCGATTCGGTGGATACGGCGATGCAGAAATTTCAGCAAACCGGCGTCGGACGTTTGCCGGTCGTGAACGCGTGGGGTGAACTGGTCGGCATTTTGACCCAAGGGGACATTATGCGTGGCTTGTTGCGCGAAATTCAGGTGGATACGCAAGACGAAGAGATTTGTCGTTATCGCGCCAGCCACATCTTTCACGATGTCGAATCGGATAATACCAGTTTGATCTTGCGTTATAAAATTCCCCCACGCGATTTTACGCACGGTGGCGCCGCATCGTCCAAAATCAAACGCGCGTTGACACGTCTTGGTACGGATTTGCAAATCGTTCGCCGCGCGGCGATTGCGGCGTACGAAGCGGAAATGAATTTGATCATCCATGCGGATCACGGCGGACTGATTACAGCCATCGTGGATGCTTCTCAACTCACCCTCATCGTTGAAGACGATGGACCTGGCATCGCCGATGTCAAACGCGCTTTGGAAGAACCGGGGTACACCACCACGCCACCCGAAATTCGCGCAATGGGTTTCGGTGGCGGGATGGGCTTGAAGAACATTCGCAAATGCGCAGATACGATGAAACTGGAGTCCGAAGTTGGACGGGGTACGCGGTTAGAGATTTCGCTGCGTTTGCATTCGCGCGAAATGCCCAGCCAAAAGAGGTAGCCGATGATTGTCAAGCACGTGGCGCACGCGCTCAACCTTCAAGTTGTGGCGGGAGCCCAAGCCCTCGAACGCGACATCACAGGCGGTTACTGCGCCGATTTACTTTCGTGTGTAATGGCGCGTGCCAAAGCCGGCAATGTCTGGGTGACTCTCCAAGCCCATCCCAACGTACTGGCTGTGGCTGTGCTTTTGGAACTTGCCGCCGTCATCGTCACGGAAGGCGCGCCGATTCCTGACGAAGTCAAAACGCGCGCCGATGCCGAAGGCATTGCCTTACTCGCTACACCCCACACCACGTTTTGGGTCGTGAGCGAACTCGCGCGGTTGGGCATTCCAGCGCAAGAGTGAGCCGATTGCAGATTTCAGAATGCAGATTTCCGATTGGGGAAAATCTGCAATCTGAAATCTTAAATCTGCAATGATTATTCGCGCCGATCTGCACATTCACACGGTCTTGTCGCCTTGTGCCGAAGTGGAAATGATTCCGCCACTCATCATCGAGCGCGCGCTGGAACAACACCTTGACTTGATTGCGATTACCGATCACAACGCGAGTGCGAATGTGCCTGCCGTGATCGAAGCCGCGCGCGATACGGGTCTCAAGGTGTGGGCAGGAATCGAGGTGCAAACGCGCGAAGAAGTGCACGTCTTGTGCTTGTTCGATACCGTGCGCCAAGTGCGCGCGTTGCAAGCCGATTTGGAACTTGCATTACCGCACCTGACCAACCAACCTGAAAAGTTGGGTGAGCAATTCATCGTAGATGCACACGGCGATTTTGTTTCGCGTGAAGAACGTCTGCTGTTGCAATCCGCCAACATCACGCTCGAAGACCTTGTGCGCAAAGTGAATGACTTGCATGGCACCGCCATCCCCGCGCACATTGATCGCGCTGAAAATGGCTTGATTCCGTTGTTGGGCTTTGTGCCAGTGGGACTCGATGTGCCTGCGCTCGAAATCTCACCGCACATTTCTGCGCGGGAGGCGCGCACAAAATTCCGTGTGGCTGAACGTTACGCCATCATTCGCGGCTCCGATGCGCACTGGCTCGACGCCATTGGCAGTGCCATCACCGAATTCGATTTGGAAGGCACGCGCAGTGTGGCGAATGTAGTCCGCGCATTGCGCGAAGGACGATACGCGATACGTGATACGTGATACGCACTACGCAATACGTAATACTGCGTATTGCGTAGTGCATAGTGCGTACCTTAAGGAGACGTTGATGCGAGCCAAAGACCTACGAAACGTACCTCTCGCCGAAGCCCTGCGCCCGGCGGACGATGATCCAATCGTCATCCCTGAACAACGTGCCCAGATTGACGCCATCATCGAAGAGCATCGGCACAAGCCCGGTGCCACAATGGTCATCCTCAACGAAATTCAGGAAAAGATCGGACACATCTCCAAGCCGATGCAAAATTACATCGCCGAGAAATTGCGCGTGCCACTCAAAGATGTGTACGGTGTCGTCACGTTCTACTCGTTCTTTACGATGAAGCCGCGCGGCAAGCATCGCGTTGCGTTTTGTTTGGGGACGGCGTGCTATGTGAGTGGCGCGGAGATGTTGATTGAAAAGACCCAACAAGTTCTCGGCATCAAACTGGGTGAGACGACGCCCGATCGCAAATTCACCATCGAAGCGTGTCGCTGTATCGGCGCGTGTTCACAAGCCCCAGCGGTGCTCATTGATAACAACGTGCACGGGCGTAACACGCCGGACAAAATCGTTTCGGTCTTGCGACGGTACGAAAAAATCTAATGCTGCGCGAACTCGCCCTCCATATCCTCGATCTCGTCGAAAACAGTTTGAATGCCGGTGCCACACTCGTTACGATTGAAGTGATCGAGGATGAGAAAAAGGATCAACTCGTCATTCGTGTCAGTGATAATGGGCGAGGGATGGATGCCGAAACGGTGCAGCGTGCAACCGATCCATTCTTTACCACGCGTACCACGCGTCGCGTGGGATTAGGATTGCCCTTCTTAAAGCAAGCCACCGAGTTGTGCAACGGGAATTTGAAGATTGATTCGTGTCTGGGCAAGGGCACGACGGTCACGGCAACGTTTCAACACAGTCACATCAATCGAATGCCGCTAGGCGATTTGCCGAACACGATTTTGACGCTTGTGGTCGGCAATCCCCAAGCCGATTTTGTGTATCGGCACGTTTACAACGAGCGCGTGTTTGAATTCGATACACGTCCACTCAAAGCCACGCTGGACGATGTGCCCTTGAGCGAACCCAGTGTCATCGAATACTTGCGACGCGAAATTGCAGATTCGTTGGCACAAATTTACGGCTTGTGATTTTAGATTTGAGATTGCAGATTGCAGATTGACGATCCAAAATCTACAATCTGCAATCTACAATCTGCAATGAGGTTGATATGGCGGTCAAATCACTCGAAGACCTGAAGAGAATCAAAGAAGAAGCACTCCGTAAACGCGAAATTCGCAACGCGAGCGCGCGTGCGCGCATTACCGTCGCGATGGGTACGTGTGGTATTGCCGCCGGCGCGCGCGATACGATGAAAGCCATTCTCGATGCCATCGAAAAAGACCAAATCAGCGGTGTGCTCGTGTTGCAAACTGGTTGCATCGGCTTGTGCGAATTCGAGCCGATTGTGGATGTGCAAGTGGGCGATGAACCCAAAGTGACCTACGGCAAAGTCACGCCCGAACGCGCGCGCGCGATTGTGGCGGAACACATCGTTGGTGGAAAACCCATCAAGGAATGGATGATTACGCGATAAGTGATTGGTTAACTAGTTGACTAATCACCAATTGACTAATCACTGCCACGAGGTACGTACGCATGCCCAACGAATTCTATCGTTCCCATATTTTGGTCTGCACCGATCCTGAATGTTTGGCAAAAGGCGCGCCGGAAATCGAAGACGCGCTGGCGCGTGAATTGGACGCGCGCGGTTTGCGCGACGAAGTCAATCTCCTCGAAACGTCACGGTTGGGGCACTGTCACGTCGGTCCCGAAATCGTTGTGTATCCCGAAGGCGTGACGTATGTGAATCTTACTCCTGCTGCCATCACCGAGATCGTCCAAGAGCATTTGCTCAAAGGGCGCATCGTCCAGAAATATCAATTCACTGGCGAAGTACGCAAAGACGAAGAGTTGCGCGCGCCGACAGCAAAAGAGATGCGGATCGTGATGGCGCGTTGCGGTGTGATTGACCCGGAGAACATTGAAGATTACATCGCCGATGATGGTTACACCGCGCTCGCGCAGGTGCTCTCGCAGATGACGCCGCGTCAGGTGATTGATGAAGTGACGAAATCGGGTTTGCGTGGGCGCGGTGGCGCGGGTTTTCCCACAGGACGCAAATGGGACTTCGCTGCGAATCAAAAATCGGATGTCAAGTATGTCATCTGCAACGCGGATGAAGGTGACCCTGGCGCGTTTATGAATCGGCGGTTGCTCGAAGGTGATCCGCACGCGGTTCTCGAAGGGATGGCTATCGCCGGTTATGCGATTGGCGCGCATCAGGGCTACATCTATTGCCGCGCCGAATATCCGATTGCCGTACGCACGATTCGCATCGCGATTCGCCAAGCGCGCGAGTTTGGTTTTCTTGGCAAGAACATCTTGGGAAGCGGATTCGATTTCGATGTCGAGTTACGCATCGGCGCGGGCGCGTTCGTGTGTGGTGAAGAGACCGCGCTGATGGCATCCATCGAAGGCAGACGCGGTGAGCCGCGTCCGCGTCCTCCATTCCCAGCAATTTCTGGTTTGTGGGGCAAGCCGACCATCATCAATAACGTCGAAACACTGGCTAACATTCCCAACATCATTCGACGCGGCGCCGAATGGTTCCAAAGCATCGGCACGGAAAAAAGCAAGGGCACCAAAACGTTCACGCTCGCGGGCGATGTGGTGCGCACCGGCTTGATCGAAGTGCCACTCGGCATCACGCTCGGTGAAATCGTTTACGATGTTGCGGGTGGCATCAAGGACGGTCGCAAGTTCAAAGCGATTCAGACCGGCGGACCGATGGGCGGTTGCATCCCCGAACAATTTTTGGACACGCCGATTGATTACGAGACACTCGGCGCGCTCGGTTCGATTATGGGTTCGGGCGGCTTGGTCGTGATGGACGATACGACGTGTATGGTGGACATTGCGCGATTCTTTATGGAGTTCACGCAAGACGAATCGTGCGGCAAGTGTGTCCCGTGTCGCATCGGCACGCGCCGCATCTTGGAAATTCTCGAACGGATTTGTCGCGGCGAAGGTGAAGAGGGTGACATCGAACGTTTGGAGAATCTCTCCAAGTTTACGGTCGCGGGAAGTTTGTGTGGTTTGGGACAAGGCGCGCCGAATCCGGTGTTGACCACGATCAAATATTTTCGCGACGAGTACGAAGCGCACATTCGCGACAAGAAATGTCCCGCCAAAGTGTGCAAGGGTCTCATCACGTATCGCATTCTGGAAACGTGCACTGGTTGTATGGTCTGCGCGCGCAATTGTCCCACGCATGCGATTACCGGCGAAAAGAAGCAATTGCACTTTATCAACAACGATTTGTGCGAACGCTGTGGTATTTGTCTCTCGGTGTGCAAGTTTGATGCGATTGTAGTTGAATAGTGATTAGTGATTGGTGATTAGTCAATCGGTAACTGGCTGACCAATCACTAGTCACTAATCACTACTTACTTACCAGCGATGTTCAGCGACTATGCGACGACGCGTTATTACCGCGTGACGAAGACGAGCGCGGATGAGGTGACGGGTGCCATCATCGGCGAAAGCCGTTGGGTGTTGTATGTGAACGACATCGAAGTCGTGACGTTGATGGCGACGCCGCGCAACTTGCATCACCTTGCACTGGGTTTTTTGCTCTCTGAAAATCTGATTACGGGCTTGGAAGAAATCGCTTCGTTGCGCGTGTACGAATCAGCGGATCGCGCGTACTGGCTGGTGCCCGCGCTGGGCGTGAACGAGACGCGTGCGATGGCGGTGTGCGAAGAGAACATCGGCACGATTCAAGTGCGACTCACGCGCGACGATTTTCGCGTGCCAGCGCATCGCATTTTGACGAGTGGTTGCGGTGGCGGCGTCACGTTTAGCGATTTGTCGTCCCAGCAGACACCGCTCGATTCGACGCGCACCGTGCGCGCGGCACAGTTGTTCGCGATGATGGATGCGCTGTACGACCAAGCGCAACTCTATCGCGTGACGCGCGGCGTGCACACCTCCGCGCTGACCGACGGCGAAACGATCTTGTCGTTGGCGGAAGATGTGGGGCGTCACAACACGCTCGATAAAATTCGCGGCGATTGTCTCTTGCGCGGCATCGAGACGCGCGATCAGATTTTGCTTTCGACGGGACGTATTTCGTCGGAGATGCTCATCAAAGCCGCCAGAATGCATGTGCCCATCGTTGCGTCGCGCACATCGCCCACATCACTTGCACTGGAACTGGCGCGCGCGTGGAACATTACACTCATCGGCTATTTGTTGCGCGAGGAGATGCGCGTTTACAACGGTTGGGAGAGGGTGGGGATTAGAGATTAGTGATTAGTGATTCACAATCTCCAATCTCCAATCTCTAATCTCCAATCTCCAATCTCAAAGATTATGAACAACGATCTCGTAGCACAACTTAGGGAAATCAACCAACGCTTGGGATACATTCCGCGCGCGGAAATTGAAAAATTAGCGCGGGAGATGCGCGTGCCTGCCGCGAAGGTTTTGGGCGTGGCGACGTTTTACTCGCTGTTCAGTGTTAAACCGCGTGGCAAGCACGTCGTGCGCTTTTGTGAGGACGCGCCGTGTCACGTCGCCGGTGGTCAAGCGGTGTACGATGCGATTCGCACCACGTTGCAACTAGAGCCGGGTCAAACATCAGCAGATGGCAAATGGACATTTGAGGTGACAAGTTGTCTTGGCATCTGCGGTGTGGGTCCTGTGATGATGGTGGACGATGAGGTGTACGGGAACGTGACACCCGAGCGCGTCGTAGAAATTTTGACCGCAGACCGTTGACGCACGGGGACGGCGATAATCGTGTGCTAGCCGTTTGGGGTGATGTATGGAAGGTATTCAGTTTGTTACCAACGACAAGGGGCAAAAAGTTGCCGTAATGATTGACCTGAAGAAATACGGTGAACTTTGGGAAGATTTCTATGATAGTCTGACCGCTCGTTTGCGCGCCAAGGAACCCAGAGAGACGTTGGAATCTGTTAAAAAACGTCTTCGTCGGCAAGGCAAACTGAATGGCTGATTACACGATTACCTTTGCCCGCTCAGCGCGCAGGGAATTGGAATCCTTCGACGCACAGATTGTCAAGCGTATCTTTCCCAAGATCGAAGCGCTAGCCAGAGAGCCACGACCTACTGGTTGTCGCAAATTGAAGGGTGCGTATCGGTGACTATCGCGTGGTATATGCCGTTTACGATGACGAGCGCCGCGTGGATATTATTGCGGTGCGGCACCGTAGCAAGGCGTACGAATAGGCATAACAGGCGCAACGATAATCGTTGTTAATCCACATCAGCAGTCGGCGGTCTGCTGTCAGCGGTCATTTTCAAGGGAGGTTCAAATGTCACTCAACAAACACAAACTTTATCCAGGGCGTGGGCTGGGAATGTGGGCATTTTGGCTCCATCGGCTCACAGGACTTGCGATTGCAGGTTATTTACTAATCCATATCCTTGTCATTTCGACAGTCGTCGGCGGTGCAGAGAATTTTAACGCCGCGATGAAATTCTTCAAAGCACCGCTTTTCATCCTGCTCGAAATGGGCTTGATCGCGGTCATTTTGATTCACGGTCTCAACGGCATCCGCATCATCCTCTTCGATTTGGGATACGGCGTCAAAAACCAAAAACAAATTTTTATTGCGCTGATGCTGTTGGCGATTATTCCGTTTGTGATCGGTTTCGCGGTGGCTTTGCCGCACATTATTGGAACGTAATACGTAATACGCAATACGCGATATTTCGTATTGCGTATCGCGTATCACTTGTCACAGGAGCAACCCTATGACCCAAGTAACACCTCAACCCCAAGGCGTGTGGGCATGGATTTGGCAACGCATCACCGCCGTTCTACTTGTCTTCTTTCTTGGCGCACACTTGTTTGTCTTGCATTATGTTCCCGAAAATTTGAATATCAATTTTCTTGGCGTTGCCGCGCGATTCAAAAGTGTGTTGTACATCGTGATTGATAGCGGCTTGCTGGCGACCGCGCTGTATCACGGTTTGAACGGCGTGCGCAACGTCCTCTTCGATTTTATCGTGGACGAAGGTCAACGGCGCGCCATCACGCTTGTGCTACTCGTCGTTGGACTTGCGTTTTTGATTTGGGGCGCCTACGCGCTCACGTTCTTCATCAAGTAAGGAGAGCACTATGTTGAAACATCAGGTCATCGTGGTAGGTGGCGGTCTGGCGGGCTTGCGTGCCGCCGTCGAGTGC
>JAOACU010000691.1 GCA_026417715.1 Anaerolineae bacterium
CCTGTACAAACATTACCTCCTCCACCACACTCACCACAAGCGCCTACCAAAGAACAAGAAGCAGCGCCGCCAGCACTACACGCGCCCCCGCAAGTAACACAGACGTCTTTGATTAAATTTCCCGCGCTATCCCAACACTTGCAATTTTGCAAACCCGAGGGCGGTTGGGTGGGATTCGGCGGGCAGTTGGGATAACAACCTCCATATTGGTCATATGGGTCAACGCAGGGAATTATTTGACCATCTTCAAATCCACATTGGGCAGATACAAGATTGGGAAAAAATACTATAGATAAAAAAATCATCATCAAACTTACATTAACAAAAAGCATAAACCAGTATTGATGTGAAATTTTTTGCATAAATTAGTTTAGTTTGACAATTTTGCCGTACATCACATTGTCTACCATCGGTTGCGTCAGGTCGTTGGTGATAGTGAGGGTCGCTTGGTCGCCAACTTTTAATTCACTCTGCTCCATCGGGGTTTCACTGTTGTCACTGCCCATTTTGAAAAACTGTAGTTTTGCCAGTTGGCGTCTGGTAAAAATAAAAGCATTGCTGGCGCCGTCTTCGCCTTCCAGCCGAATACGAAAAGTCTTACCGCTATCAAGCACGGTTATTTTCCCTTTATAGGTAAAAGTGGCAGTAGCCGAGTCAACCACGCTTTTGTGCATCAGCCCCATTGCCCTGAGTTTGTCAGGGTTGATAGCAGTATCGGCAAAAGGTGTTGGCGTGGCGCAGATAGAGGAGATGGCAGACGGGGAAACAGAGGGAGTAAATGTCTTTTTCCCAAACAACACACCCAATTCAAAAGCGATAACCATTGCCAAAATACCAAGGACGACAGCCAAAAATTTCTGCATAATTTTATTATGAGAAAGTTGAAGAAAAAATGCAAGAGCAAAAAATTTAGAAATTATTCTACCACAATACCCCCCCTCCAAGCCATATCTATTAAGACAGGAACATCGCCGACATTATAACCAGTTACCTTACTAGTATATGCATTAAACGCAAAAGAGAGCATACCAGCTATTGTAGAGGCATCGGCCCCTCTGTTTCCTCGTTCTCCTTTATAA
>JAOACU010000692.1 GCA_026417715.1 Anaerolineae bacterium
GGTAAGCGATTCCCGCGGGTGGGTAAATATGTGGGGCGTTTCGTCGTACTCGATAAGCTTGCCCAACCAAAATAGCGCGGTGCGTTCCGAGACGCGCGCTGCTTGTTGCATGTTGTGGGTGACAATGACGATGGTATATTCCTGACTCAACTCGCGCATCAGGTCTTCGATCCCTAAAGTGGCGATGGGGTCCAGGGCCGAGCAAGGTTCATCCATCAAAATCACTTCAGGTTTCACGGCAATGGTGCGGGCGATACATAGGCGCTGCTGTTGGCCTAGGGAAAGGCTATTGGCAGGGATTTTGAGATCGCCCTTGAGTTCGTCCCACAACCCTACGCGATGCACCATCTCGGCTACCCACGCTTCCAGTTCTTTCCCGTGCATCATGCCCAAGGCATCGGGCCCCATGGCGACGTTCGCAAATACCGATTGGGGGAAAGGATTAGGCCGCTGGAACACCAAGCCCACACGTTGACGTAACCTGACCACATCAAGCTTGAGCACATCCTCGCCATCGAGCAAGATGCGACCGGTCATACGTGTGCGGGGAATCAAATCATTCATGCGATTGAGACAACGCAAGAGCGTGGTCTTGCCGCATCCCGAAGGCCCGATGAAAGCCGTGATTTTGCGCGGCGCAATGTCCATGGTGATGTCGAACAAGGCTTGCTTGTCTTCATCGTAATAAAAATCCAGATGTTCAATCCGGATTTTGGGTACGTTATTGTCCATGTGACCTTCCTTAAGGGAAAACTTCCATACTGAGGGAAAGTATAAACAACTTGAGGGAGATGTCAATCTTCATACGATGAAGTTCGGGCAGGAGTTGAGAGAGAACATGATGGCAGAAAAGACGGCTTGTGCAGGGTCTTCTTCCCGATGCTTACAGGTTGGGTGACGGCATTGCCGTTGTTCAACCTGTCTTATGATGCGTTTTTTCACTCCCCAAAATGCCCGGTGAAGTCGTCTGTAATCAGCAAAGATCTGATGCTCAATACTTCTCGAATGCTTTCAAGGGCTTGCCCCGACGTATACTCGAAGATGCCTTATGGTGATGGTTGGAAGCTAAACCAAACCA
>JAOACU010000693.1 GCA_026417715.1 Anaerolineae bacterium
CCACTATAGAGTTTGATGAAATTCCCCGAATCGTGTAGAATTTGGGTAACTGATGTGCTACAGAGTTTTCAAAAATTAATGTTAATTCGGTAGTGCTACAAAAGTAATGCTGGTTGTGCACTGAGGCGCTGCACCTCCAAATTGTAGTGACAGAGAAAGTATTGGATCGCTCCAATATGATGACTCAATTTCTTGGAAAACGATAACGTCTTACGAACCAAACGAGAAACCCGTTGGCGCAGGGTACAATTGAAACGTTCAATCACATTCGTCTGCCCGCTCCCCTTGGCACAGACCCGATGTTGGGAAGCAGGAATCACGTCTTTATACGCCTCCCAATCATCCGTATAGAAAATAGCGTGCTGACGATACACGGCAGGTAGCCGTTGCCACAAGGTTCGGGCACTTAGCCGACTACGGTCACCGACGTAGAAGGCAATCACTTGCCGCGAAGTGGTATCGAACGCCAACCACAGCCATTGGCGGTTGGCTTTCTTACCCACAAAACTCCACAGTTCGTCCATTTCGGTGTCCAGACAGAACAACTGGATCTGCGCCTGCTCCGTCAGGACTTGGGCGTTCAAATCGTCAGGCAGCGTGGCGTAGAGCTGGGCGATAAAGTTCAAGAGCCACGTCAGGCTCACCTCTGCCACGCGACAGATACCGCGTAGGGGAATACGTTCCAAAAGTAACTTTTTAACCAGCTCTTGGGTGGCTGGGGAGACCCGTTGCGAATCGGCTACAAACTGGCGGCGGCAGTTACGACATTGATAGTTCTGTTTACCGTAGCGCGTATGTCCATTGCGTTTGATACTGGTCGAACCGCAAGCAGGGCAAAACAGGGTTTCCATCGGGCGACTCCAAGCGTGATAGAATTTGTGATGGTTATACCCGAATGTCATCTTCTTGGCAACTATGAGCATTACTTTCTTATCACTACCACTCACCTTACTCAGCCACTATTGTCAAATCGGTGTAAAATATGGGTATGGATAACCTACTTCTCAAGTTTCGCATAAAATTGAAAGGGCTATGAAGAATTATTGACCAAGGCAGCATACAGCGTCGTGGGCAAGCG
>JAOACU010000694.1 GCA_026417715.1 Anaerolineae bacterium
AGGCTTTTGTCCTCATCCTTGCTCTTGCCGCTGGTTTTTTCTATGCCAATGCCACCTCGGCGATGCGTCGTCAAGGGCTGGTGACCGGTTTCGATTTTCTCAATCTCGAAGCGGGATTCGAGATTGGTGAAACATTGATCGCCTATACTCCAGCCGATACGTACGCGCGCGCATTTGCGGTTGGTTTGATGAATACATTGGTGGTCAGTGTCGTTGGCATCGTCTTGGCAACGATTCTCGGTGTGGTGACAGGTGTGGCGCGCTTATCTACCAACTGGTTGGTCAACAAGATTGCGTGGATTTACATCGAGATTATGCGCAACACGCCATTGCTGGTTCAACTCGTCTTTATCTATTTTGGTATCTTTATGAAACTGCCGCCCGTACGGGACAGTTTTGAATTCTACGGCATCATCTATGCTAACCAGCGCGGTCTCTTTCTACCGCGTTTCGTCCCATCGCCCACCTTTACCTCGTGGTTCGTAGGCATAGTGACGGGCATCGTGCTTGCCATACTCATCTGGTATATCCTCTCGCGCCACCCCAAGACGCGCTATACGTTTGTGCCGATCCTCAGTGGATTAGGTGTGCCGATATTGGTCGCCGCGTTGGCGTGGATGCTTGCCAGCGAAAGTCCGTTGAATATCGAATTGCCGGTCAAACAGCGCTTTAATTTTACAGGTGGCACTGCCTTGTCGCCGGAATTCAGCGCACTCTTGTTCGGACTAGTAATCTACACTGCCGCATTCATCGCCGAAGTCGTGCGCGGTGGCATCCAGGCGGTCAGGCGCGGTCAAATCGAAGCGGCGCGTGCAGTCGGTTTGACCGAGATGCAGATTCTACATCTCATCATCTTTCCCCAAGCCCTGCGCGTCATCGTTCCACCACTGACAAGCCAATATCTCAATCTCGCCAAGAACTCCAGTCTTGCTATTGGCGTTGGTTTTCCCGATTTGTTCAACGTTAGTATGACGATTGCGAATCAAACCGGGCAACCGGTGCCAGTGATTATGATCGTGATGGCAACTTATTTGGCGATGAGTCTCTTCACCTCACTGTTGATGAACATCTATAAT
>JAOACU010000695.1 GCA_026417715.1 Anaerolineae bacterium
TCTTAGGTCTCTCGTCCTTCGTCCGTCGTCTTTGGTCTATGGCATTCTCCTCTTGGCATTCTTGGCGCGCGCGTATCGTCTCGCCGATCAAAACGTGTGGTGGGACGAAGGGTGGAGCATTTGGCTCTCGCAAAAAGATTTGGTGTGGATTGCGTGGCGGACGGCGATGGACGAACATCCGCCATTGCATTACTGGATGCTCCACTTTTGGAATTTCATCGCGGGCACGAGCGCGTTCGCTGGGCGATTCCTGTCGCTTGCGTTCGGTGTGCTCACCGTCGCGCTGATTTATCGCATCGGCAAGCGCGTGGGTGGTGTGTGGATTGGCGTACTTGCCGCGCTGTTTTTGGCAACCGCGCGCTTTCACATCTGGTGGTCGCAGGACATTAAAAATTACACGCCTTCGATCTTTTTCGCATTCGCGGCGGTCTGGTTTGCTCTTGAGGTTTCAGGTTTCAGGTTTCAGGTTTCAAGTTCGGCGGTCAGCGGTCAGCGGTCAGCGGTCAGCGATCAGCGGTCAGCGGTCAGTTTTTCGTCCTTCGTCCTCCGTCCTTCGTCCCTTGCTTACGCGCTTTGCGCCGCGCTCGCGCTGTGGACGCATTATCTCGCCGCGCTTGTCATCATTGCGCTCAACATCTACGTCATACTCGTTACGCTTTACGAATCACGGTCAGTTCTCAGTTTTCAGTTTTCAGTTTCCAGCGGTCAGCCGTCAGCGGTCAGCAGCCAGTCTTCCGTATTTTTTCATTTGGCTCATTGGCTCATTGGCTCATTGGCTCATTGGCTCATTGGTTCATTACCAACGCGCTTGCCGCCGCGCTCTTCGCGCCTTGGCTGTATGTGTATCTGCAAAACGCCGCAGAATGGACTGCCGCACCCACATTCGATTTTGTTCTTTTCCTCAAACTCGTTGCCACAGTCTTGCCACTCGGCGTTACGACGAACATTGACGATTATGCGGTGTTGACGATAGCGTTCACTGTGCTGGCTGCGTTGCCAGTATTCAGTGTTCAGTATTCAGTATTCAGAAAGCGACTGAACACTGAACACTCGAACACTGAACACTTGAATAC
>JAOACU010000696.1 GCA_026417715.1 Anaerolineae bacterium
AAGTCGGGGCTGACGCCCGCACTCAATTGTTCTTCTTCGGAAAGTTGGCTGTGTGTGGTGGTCGCCGGGTGAATTGCCAGACTCTTCGCATCACCAACGTTGGCAAGGTGACTGAAGAGTTTGAGATTTTCGATAAAGCGGCGTCCACCTTCTTTGCCACCTTTGACACCAAAGCCCATAATCGCGCCCGCGCCTTTGGGCAAGTATTTTTTCGCGCGCGCGTAATCGGGATGGCTGGGCAAGCCGGGGTAGGTGACCCAATTCACTTTGGGATGTTGCTCCAAAAATTCGGCGACGCGCTGCGCGTTGGCAACGTGACGTTCCATTCGCAGGCTCAACGTCTCAAGTCCTTGCAAGAACAACCACGAATTGAATGGGGCTTGGCACGCGCCCACGTCGCGCAATATCTGGACACGCGCTTTGAGGATGTAGGCGGCAGGACCGAGCGACGCGTACACCAAGCCGTGATAACTTGGATCAGGTTCGGTGAAATTTTTAAACCGACCACTTGCCGCCCAATCGAAATTGCCACCATCCACGATGATGCCACCAATCGTCGTGCCGTGTCCACCGATGAATTTGGTCGTCGAATGAACAACGATGTTCGCACCCCATTCGAACGGCCGGCACAGGTACGGCGTGGCGAAGGTGTTGTCAATCATCAACGGCACGCGGAACTCGCGCGCAATTGCCGCTACTTCGTCGAACGGAAAGACGTTGATGCGCGGGTTGCCAAGTGTTTCGCCGTAAATCAATTTGGTGTTGTCACGCATCGCACGACGAAAATTTTCTGGGTCGTTGGGATCCACGAACGTCACGTCAATCCCGATGCGCGCAAACGTGTAGCGAAACTGATTGTAGGTGCCGCCGTACAACGTCGAAGCCGAGACGATGTGATCGCCGGCGCCGCACAGTGTAAGAATTGCCATCACTTGCGCGGCATGTCCCGAACTTGCGGCAAGCGCGCCGACACCACCTTCCAAATCCGCGACGCGTTGCTCGAACACGTCGCTCGTGGGGCTGTCTCTTATACACATCT
>JAOACU010000697.1 GCA_026417715.1 Anaerolineae bacterium
GTGGACGGCATAGCCGCCGCGTTGAAGTACGTGCGTGTAGATCATTGTCGTTTTAACGTCTTTGTGTCCGAGAAGTTCTTGCACCGTGCGAATATCGTAACCGTTCTGAAGGAGATGCGTGGCAAAACTGTGACGAAAGGTGTGACAACTGACGGGCTTGACGATTTTGGCGCGTCGCGCGGCTTGGCGAACGGCTTTTTGCAATCCACTTTCGTCGAGGTGATGACGTTGCGTCTTGCCGCTGCGCGGATCGGTAGAGAGTCGGTCGGAAGGGAAGACGTATTGCCAACCCCATTCGCGATTTGCGTTAGGATATTTTCGTTCGAGTGCGTACGGAAGATAGACGGTGCCATAGCCGCGCGCGAGGTCTTCATCGTGCAATCGCTTGACGCGTTGGAGATGTTCTTGCAGTGGCGCAATGAGCGAATCGGGTAGAACGGTGATGCGGTCTTGTTCGCCTTTGCCGTCACGGACGATGATCGCGCGATGCGCGAAATCAATATCTTTGACACGCAGGCGGACGCATTCCATCAAGCGCAAGCCAGAGCCGTAGAGAAGTTGCGCCATCAGACGATACGTGCCCGAGAGTTGATTGAGGACGCGACGCACCTCGTCTTTGGTGAGAACGGTGGGCAAGTGTTTAGGTTCTTTGGCGCGAATCGAACGAATCGGCAAATCGAGGTCTTGTTTGAGCACCTCGCGATAGAGGAAGAGAATCGCCGAGAGCGCCTGATTCTGGGTGGAAGCAGACACGCGTTCTTTGACCGCGAGATGTGTGAGAAATTGTTCGACTTCGGACGCGCTCATATCGCGCGGGTGGCGTTTGATCTCGCCCTGTCGCAAGCGAGGGTTGTGAAAGAAGATAAAGCGTTTGATCCAGTGCACGTAGGTTTCTTCGGTACGGATGGAGTAGTGCTTGAGGCGCATGGCATCACGAACCTGATCGAGGAGTTTTTTCTTGGGTGGAGAGGGTTCCATTTTAGATTTCCGATTTTAGATTGGCGATTAGGTATTGACTTGGGAATAATTTTGTCTTATACTCGAAAGCAAGGTGTG
>JAOACU010000698.1 GCA_026417715.1 Anaerolineae bacterium
AACGTATATGGCGGTCGGCAAGCCGATTTTGATGGCAGTCCAAGGGGATGCGGCAGACTTGGTCACGCGTGCTGGGGGTGGCATCGTATGTCCACCTCAAAACGCGCGCACTCTCGCTAGTGCGGCGCTACGTTTGTTCCAAATGTCTCCTGCCGAACGCGCGGCGATGGGACAGCGCGGGCACGAATTCTACCAGCGCGAGTTGAGTATGGATGTTGGCGTAAATCGGTTTGAAGCAATTTTTGCTTCGATGACTCGGCGGTGACAAAACGCACGCCGGGTGGATTTCGTCTTTCCTTATTTATCCTTCGTCATTGCATGTGTTGGGCGGTGTGGTGTTATAGTTTATGGTACCCAAAATGAGGGGTGTAGGATGTCAGCGATGATTTCGATTCAAGTCCCGCGTGATATTCTTCACGCAGCGCGCTTGACGGTTGATGAACTCAAGCAAGAATTGGCGCTCGCCTTGTTCCAGCAGAGCAAATTGCCCTTCGGCAAAGCGCGCGAAATGGCGGGGATGACGGTGTGGGATTTTCAACTGCTTCTCGGCACGCGCAAGATACCCATCCATTACGATCTTGAGGATTACGAAAATGATCTCGCGACGTTGCGCGAACTGGGGCGACTATGACCATCGTCAGCAATGCTTCGCCGTTGATCAATTTGGCACGCATTGGCAAACTTGACCTCTTGTATCAACTCTATGGCGAACTGATCATCCCGCAAGCCGTGTGGCAGGAAGTTGTACTTGATGGAGTAGGACAACCAGGCGCGGAACAGGTCAAGACCAGTGACTGGATCAAGGTGCGTTCCATCAAAGATGAACGTTTGGCGCAAGCGTTACGCTATGAATTGGGCGCGGGAGAAGCTGAAGCGATTGTGTTAGCCATCGAAGCCCAGGCCGAGTTGCTTTTGATGGATGAACGTTTGGGGCGCGAGATGGCGCGTCATCTTGGAGTGCGTTATATCGGATTGATCGGTGTCCTGTGTGAAGCCAAGCACAAGCGTCTTATCCCTGCCGTCAAGCCGTACCTGGAAGCATTGCGC
>JAOACU010000699.1 GCA_026417715.1 Anaerolineae bacterium
GGTTATCCCGAACGGCTCTTTTATCCGCCCGGCACGATGATTGTTGGTTGGTTGTTGAACTGGCTCACGCTCGGCAAACTTTCAACTGCACTGATTTACGAGAGCATTATCTTCATCGCATACGCGTTGCCTGCGTTTACGTTCTACTATGCACTCCGCCGACTTGGTTTTGAACGGCGCGCCGCGTTTGCCGCTGGAATGTTCACGTTAGGTTTCCCCACGTTTTTCGACGGCGCGCACGCGGTGGTGATTGGAATGACCGGCTCGCGCTTGTCGTTTGGGTTGAACGCGCTCGTCTTGGTATGGACGATTGATGGCATCGAGACACGACGCTCGCGTTACGTACTCCTTGCCGTACTCACACTCGCATTTGCGATTTTGTTTCATCCCTATCATTCGATTGGCTTGATACTCGCACTAGCATTGTACGTGCTCGTGCGCCGATGGCCGCTTGGGCGCGCGTTCGTGCAGATTGCTGGCATTGCGTTTGGCGCGCTGGCGCTCGATGCGTTCTGGCTCGTGCCGATGTTCGCGCATTCGTCCAGCGCGATGATTCCGCATATCCGCGCCACGCTCGATCAGATGTGGCGATTATTGACGGACATCGCCTTAATGCCATACGCGCTCTTGGCATTGATTGTCGTGACACGTGTACGCACTGAATACGATGCCGCACGGCGCGCGTTTCTGATCGTTCTGCTGGTTCTGCCGATTGTGCTCGCGACGATAATGCTCGCTTGGTACGTGCTGATGATCGAGCACTTGTATTTTTATCAACTTGATCCAGTGCGGCTTATCGGCGAATTTTATTTTGCGATTATTTTACTCGCCGCGCTTGGATTATCTGTGTTGAGCGAATGGCTGTCGCGTTTTGTGCCGCCACGCGCGCGTACTCCTCTGGCGACATTCATTGTTCTGTTTGTAAGTATTGTCTTGCTGATACCGTTCGTACAGACCTCTGCACATTTTCCACGTCCCAACGGCGAGCCGCGTTTTTTGAGTCAAGCGATACGTGACTATCGTCTCGATGAATTGTGGCAGGGA
>JAOACU010000700.1 GCA_026417715.1 Anaerolineae bacterium
ATCCTCAATGGCATCGCGCGCAGTGAGAATGAGAATGAGCGTCGGATCGCTCTGCGCGCGCAAGTGCTTGACCACTTGGATACCGTCCAAGCCGGGCATCATCCAGTCCAAGACAATCACGTCGGGATGATATGTCTGCACTTGTGCTAGCGCGCTAGTGCCATCCACTGCCGTCAGTACGCGAAATCCTTCGTAGGTGAGTGTGCGTTGCAGCATCTTTAACAGTCTTTCGTCATCATCTACTACAAGCACGGTCGCCATACCCACTTGCTCCTGCTAGGATTATACCACATTCGATTGTGATAATGCTGAGGGAATCCTGAGAAGATTCTAAGAAAACAGGTATAGGGCAAGTTTGCCAACTTGTCCTCCTCTATCACACCGAATTTTCTAGCATCTGCGTAAGATAAGATTCTCAGTATGTTCTCAGGATTAACTTGGGTTATTTTAAGGCAGGTCAGATACACTCCAGAGCGAAAACAAGGTGAGGAGTACCTTGATGAAGCGCAAATCTGTAATCGTCGCTGGAATCGTTGTTCTCGTTCTCATCGGGATTGGTGGTTACATCTGGCAAAGTCAACAAACCCCAACCACAACACCGGGCATTCAAACGACGACGGTTCGACGTGGTTCGTTGTCTGCCACTGTCAGCGCAGCGGGGAATGTCTCTGCCGTCAATCAAATCGCTATACCTTTTCAGACGAGTGGCATCGTGACCAAAGTCAATGTCACGGTTGGAAGTGTGGTGAAGAAGGATCAGGTGCTTTTGGAATTAGATGACACTGATCTGCGCTTGGCTCTCAGAACCGCGCAAACAAATTTGAACAGTGCCGAAGCCAGTTACGAACAGACCAAGACTGAACTGCAATACGCGCTTCGGAATGCTCAAGCGGCTTGGGAGAGTGCCAAGGCGAATTTGGACGCGGCGGTTGCCAAAAATGCACAGAATCCTAATGCGTTGTTGATTGCGCGAGCATCGTTGGACAAAGCCACGGTTACTCTGCAACAAGCGCAAGCCGAATACAACAAGG
>JAOACU010000070.1 GCA_026417715.1 Anaerolineae bacterium
TTGTGAGACGCTTCGCGGAGTTTACCCTGACGTAAGGAAGGGCTCAGCGTGACAGATTGCCTTACCAGCATTACTTTTGTAGCACTACCGAATAAACGAATCTGCGCGGCGCTCATTCGTTTATTCGTTGCCCATTCGTTGAGGCGCTGTCTAATACCGTTTTCTAAATGAGCGAATCAATCGCTGCTGAGAGACCCCCAAGGTCTTTGTGACACACAACGCAAAATTGGAGTGACGCATACCTCATCGCAAAAGAATTGCGGACGAGAAACGCTCGTCCGCAATTTTACTGCATCTAGGCGATTTTGTCATTTGGAGCCAAAGACCTGTCAACTCAGCCTCCCACGCCAGCGCCTTCGACCGTTCAGCGCCACGGAATCGGCAAGATGCCCTCCTGACGCATTGCGCTAATGTCCAGCCAAAAATAATTATCGCGCCGATCTTTGGCGAGATAGGGCTTGATTTGTTTGAACATCTTGGCGCCTGAATTAATCGCCGTCTCAAACGAGGCGCGCCCAACCCAGGTCGTCTCGATGAAATAGTACGTTGCGCTACCCTTGGAGACCGGCACGGCGAGGAACGCGTGTCCAGGCATCCGAATGATTATCGGATCAAGTCCGATTTTCTCGTAGAGCGACGCGAACAGCAGTGATGTTTCAATACACATTCCGCTACGTGTGGCGAGGACTTGGTATGGTAATTTGATGCGCTGCATATAATAACCTTGTGCCTTTTCCTCAGAGGACAAGAAAGGAATGCCAGCACTGACGTAGATCACGCCATCGTCGGCAACCGCGCGGTAGATCGCCTTCAAGTTTCCGTACACTTTGCCATCCTTATCCCCCTCTGTGCCGTATCCATCTATGATAACGCCACCTGGCGCGTACTTGGTCGCGTTGCGCAAAATGCGATCAAGTGTGGGGTCGGCGGGAGTAACCAATGTGGCTTCAAAGATAAACGGGTTGTGAAAGCGTGGATCCTGCAACAGCACATCGCCTTGTGACCATACTTTGGTCGGTATGGTCTCTTCGTAAATCAGGCGTCGCTCGCCCTCTTTCAAGTATTCAACTTTGACATGCAGACTTGCGCTTTTCGCTTCAGTCAGGCGCTCCATCACACCAGGCAACAGCGGCGGGTTGAGTTCCACCACCAGCTCCGCGTTGGGCGCCACGGTGACCGTTTTCACCCCTGTCTCGGTATAATTCGTCACGGTGGCTTCCACGCGCACTTTGACCGCCTGTGCATTTTGGTTCTTTAATGTCACCTGCGTCATACTATCGAAAAACGTTCCGTACAGATGGTAGACATACGGAACAATGTCCCAGACAGTACTTTCGACACTGATGCGCTCTACCGTCGCGCGGGGTGCAAACTGGTGCAACAAATTGGCGAGCGTTCCTTTGACCTCTGGAGATAGTTGCGGGGTAGGCGCATCATCGGAGGTGCTATTCTTTGCAGCGATGGTTTGTGGTGAACTGGACTGCTGTCTGACTTCCGAAACTGCGTACACTTCGAATTCGTTGAGCGAGAACGCCGTGCCGCCGTAATTCGTTAGCGGCATCAGGGCGATGTAACGTGCACGCACTGGTGGAAATGTAAACGACTGATCTTTACCGACTCGTTCCAGGCGAAATCGTCCGATACTTTGCATTGCCTTGGGCTCGGCAGTGGTTTCCGACACGCGCAACTCAAAATCTTTGATCCAATCTTCCTGATAGTTGGTCGAGTATGGATTCAGAATCACACGATCAATTTGGTGTAGACGATTGCCCTTGAACGCAAACACAACGTATTGATTGTTGAGATTCTCCTCCGAACTCCAACCGGGCGATTCCTTGTCACCATCAATAAGATTGATGGCACTCCAATCGCCACTAGGGTCTTCACTGGAAAACGCCACGATGCGTCCGCCGTTTTGCGCTGCCACTAAATTGCCGGGATTGACTACGCGCGTGTTCGGCGGTGCTTCGTATACTTCAAATTCGTTCAGCATCGTACCGGCTTCACCACCATAGTTGGACTTGATTACCAATGCAATATACTTGGCAAGCACCGGATCAAAAGTAAAGGTCTGGTCCAGTCCCACATAATTCAGCGTAAACGCGCCCACTTTTTTCATATCGCTAAACCTGGAACTAGATGCCGAAACCCAAACTTCAAAATCTTTGACGCGACACGAACGCCAATCCGACGCCCACGCGTTCAAGACCACTTGGTTGATCGGCTTGACCTGCTCATTGGCTAAAGCGAAAACGATGATCTGTGGAAACTGGGGCGGCT
This sequence comes from Anaerolineae bacterium, assembly GCA_026417715.1. GTDB lineage: Bacteria > Chloroflexota > Anaerolineae > UBA4142 > UBA4142 > VGOB01. The sequence continues at coordinate 2,281 of JAOACU010000070.1, forward strand.
CACTTGACCACCACTGGCAATAATCGCGGGTACAACCATCAATCAGGTTACTGGCGGGAAAGTCAGGATCCTCATCGGTAGTCGAAACAACACGTCCGCCGTTTTCTTCGGCAACGAGGTTGAGGCGCGTAAAGGCTTGGGGAAGGGTCGGTGTGGTCGAAACGCGCTTGCGCGGCATTACATTTTGCACGAGCAAGTCAAGATTACAGGTCACAGTCAGCAAAACAAAAACGCCAAGAACAAACGCATGACGCGCTTTCAAGAGCAACATTTCTATATTTCCTTCGCCAACGCCGCTTCCCACGCGCGATACGAACTGCGCACGAGTGGTCCCGACGCCACGTAGCGAAAACCAAGTTTCAATCCCTCTTCGCGATACCACGCGAATTGTTCTGGAGTGATGTACTCGACAATCGGTAGATGCCGTTTGTGTTGCGTCGGTTGCAAGTACTGACCGATGGCAAGCAACTCGACACCGACCGCGCGCAAATCGCGCATTGCTTCGATCACTTCCTCTGGTGTTTCACCCATTCCCACCAGAATCGAACTTTTGGTGCGTTGTTGCGGCGCGAGTTCTTTCGCAATGCGTAACACTTCAAGTGATTGTTCGTACCCCGCGCGCCGATCGCGCACGAGTGGCGTAAGTCGCCGCACCGTTTCGATGTTGTGTCCGAACACATCGGGTTGCGCGGCGATGACCGTTTCGATACTCGCGCGCGCGCCGCGAAAATCGCCGGTGAGAACTTCGACGCGCGTGCGCGGCGATTGCGTCTTGATGTGGCGAATCGTTTCGGCAAAGATGCGCGCGCCGCCATCGGGCAAATCGTCGCGGTCAACGGAGGTGACAACGACGTAATTCAAATGCAACTCGACGACCGCCTGCGCCACGCGCGCCGGTTCATCCTCATCCACGATGCCGCGCGGGTTGCCGGTGGTGACCGCGCAAAAGCGACAGGCGCGCGTGCACACATTGCCCAAAATCATAACCGTTGCGGTACCCGCGCTCCAACATTCGCCCAAGTTGGGACAGCGCGCGGACTCACAAACGGTGTGCAATTGCAAACCGCGCACTAAACTCTTGAGATGCGTGTATTGTTCACCGATTGGCGCGCGCGCGCGAATCCAGTCAGGATGGCGCGGGCGCGTGAGAGTAGGTTCAGGGTTCAAGGTTACAAGTTGCAGGTTACAAGTTTCGGGTTTCAAATTTCAACTTGAAACTTGTAACCTGAAACATACTAGCGCATATACTTGCGCATCACGTCTTGCACGCCATAGTTTGGTGTGGCGACGCGCGCATTGAGCGCGGTAAGACGATCTTCGAGTGTGTCCACGCCGGTTTCTTCGTAGAACAATCCCAGATAGAGACTGTGCTCGTCGAGCGCGTAGCGTAGCGCGCTCATCCGATTATGCGGATCGTGTTCAGGCGGCAAGGGCTTGGTGATAGATTTGAAATGGTCGTACGTGTCGTTGTACGTCACGCAGGGTGAGATGACCTGGAGGAACGAAAAGCCCTTGTGTTGGATCGCCGCTTTGATCAAATCGGTCAATTCTTTGGGCTTGCTCGAAAAGCCGCGTCCAACCCACGTGGCACCTGCCGCCAACACCATTTGCAGCGGATTGATGGGACGTTCCAACGTGCCATACGGCGAGGCTTTTTTCTCCAGACCAAGCGGCGACGTAGGTGAGGGTTGACCTTTGGTCAAGCCATAAATTTCATTGTCCATCACGATATACGTGATGTCTATGTTACGGCGAATCGCGTGCGGCACGTGTCCCATTCCGATACTGAACGCGTCGCCATCGCCACCGACCGTTACCACGATGAGATCGGGGCGCGCGAGTTTGATGCCGGCGGCAATCGGCAGCGCGCGACCGTGTGTGCCGTGAAAGCCGTACGCTTCGACGAACGCGGGAAAGCGCGACGAACAACCGATGCCAGAAACGATGGCGAGTTGTTCGCGCGGGATGCGCAGTTCCGAAATCGCTTTCAAGAAACTGGCGAGTACGCCGTAATCGCCACAGCCCGGGCACCACACGGGCGGAACACCGCTTTTGTATTCGTTGGGGCTGAGTTGAACGGTTTCGTATGTAAACTTGGGGAGATCAAGTGTCATTACCATTTGTACTTACCTCCGCGCCTTTTTCTTGGGCGCAACTTTTTTGGATGCCACTGTTTTCTTGCGAGCAGGTTTGAGTGTGGCATACACACGCTTGATTTCATCATACACATCGCGCGTGCGGAACGGAATGCCACCAAACTGTCGCAGACTAATCACCTCGCGCCAAAATTCGGCTTGAATCATTCGCCCAAACTGTCCCACATAGTTGAGTTCAGGGACGATGATCGCTTTGCGCTTGGCGATAAAGTTTTCGATGAGTGGACGCGAAAGTGGATACAGCATTTTGGGATACAACACAGCAACCTTGATGCCTTCGGCTTGCGCCAGTTCGACGGCTTCTTTCACCGGCCCGATGGTTGAACCCCAGCCAAGGATGCCGATGTCTGCGTCTTCGTCACCAAAGCGTTCGTACAGTTGGAGGCGTTCCACTTCTTGCACTGCCAAGCGGACTTTGCGCGCGCGTTTTTCCATATTCGTCGTGCGCCAGTGTAGGTCATAGTTGGGTTCGCCTTCGGCATTGTGCTCCAGACCTTCGGCGACGTACTGCCCGCCTTTCATTCCCGGCAATGACATCGGTGAAACGCCGCTCGGTGTATCTTTGTAGCGTTGGAATTTTTCGCCACTGTTTGGATCCCACAACAAGCGTGGTTCCCGTTGCACGCGCGACAAATCGAAAGCGGGAATCGTTTGCACGCGCACAGACATATCTTGGTCGGAAAGGAAAATGACCGGCACTTGGTATTTTTCGGCGAGGTTGAAGGCATGGATGATGAGATAAAAATTATCTTCCACAGACACCGGCGCCAGCACGATGCGCGGCGAATCGTCGTTCGCGCCAAAGACCGACATTCGCAAATCGCCTTGTGTCACTTTGGTTGGCATTCCCGTCGAAGGGCCGGCGCGTTGCACATCCACCACCACGACGGGAATTTCGGTCATCGTCGCGTGTCCGATCAATTCCTGCATCAATGCCAAGCCGGGTCCAGAGGTCGCGGTCATTGCGCGCAAACCGCCGTACGATGCGCCGAGCGCCATCGCCAGCGCCGCCATTTCGTCTTCGGCTTGGATCATCGTGCCACCAAAGCGCGGCAGTTCGGCGGCGAGGAATTCCATAATGTCGGACGCAGGCGTAATCGGATAGCCGGCGAAAAAGCGACATCCTGCCGCGAGCGCGCCGATGGCAAGGGCTTGGTTGCCACTCAACACGAGTCGCTCTTCCTTCTCCGCACCAGGGCGCGGCGTCAGACGATACGGCGCGGTGGCAGTGATGTGTTGTTCGACGTACTCATAGCCCGTTTTGAGCGCCAGGAGGTTTTGCTCCAAGAGTTCTTTGCGGCGTCCGAATTGTTTTTCGATCACCGTGCTCGCCACCTCGCGCGGCAAATCGAACAGTTTGACGAGCGCGCCAATCGTGATGATGTTGCGCCCGCGCTGAAAGTTGATCGTCTTGGCTAGATCGTTCAGGGGCAAGGCGTACTTGGTGATGTGATTGGTCGCGGGGGGCTGTCCATCGTTCGAGTTGTACACGAGGATGCCGCCGGGGCGAATGAGCGCATAGTAGCGGTCAATGGATTCTTGATCGAACGCGACGAGCATATCGAGTTCGTCGCCTTGCGACCAGACTTGGGTGGGCGCGATGCGCGCTTGAAACATCACGTGCCCGCCTTTGATTTCGGCGGGAATGGTACGCGTGGTGTACACCTCCAAACCAGCATACGCGGCGATACGCGCAAACACTTCGCCGGTGGTGACGATACCCCCAGCGGCAGAATCGCCTCCCACGCGCAAGGTGAGTGAATGATTCGACATTCCAGTTCCTCCTCAAATCAAACAATTTTACGGTGCGGCGTCCTCAGGGTGTGTCTGCACTTTGTCTCTAGTTGCGACTGGCGCAGGTGCTACACGCGCTACTGCTACACGCGGCGCATCCCCCTCCACCCAACATACTGACACCACCATCGCTACTGTGACTGAACGCCAGCACGCGCGAAATTTGGCGCGTCACGTGCGAACTGTGGCAGTTAGGACACGTTGCGGGATCGTCTATCTGCTTGATCGAGCGACGCACTTCAAAGCGCGTCTCGCAATCGGAACAAACGTATTCGTATGTGGGCATAAGGTACTCCTTACCAAAAGCGTTGTCTAGGACAATCGTTATTCCATTTTACTCTGTTTTTGAATGGTACGCAAGTAGGTGTGGAAATGTTTTAGGGCTTTGTCAAAGTTACCTCGGGTGTGGTTCGATTTGTCACGCTGAGCCCTTCCTTACGTCAGGGTAAACTCCGCGAAGCGTCTCGCAAAGTCCTTTGAGAGATTCTTCGCTCCCTTCGGTCGCTCAGAATGACAGGGTAACACGACTTTGACAAAGCCCTAACGTCAACTCCGAAAGCAATTGCCGAATTTGCACATTTTGTTGTATAATGGACTTGCAAGTTCAGTCAAGGATACAGCGATGTCCAAGATTCGCGTCCTCTTTGCGGATGAAGACCCCGCGTTTCGCGTCTATGCGCGTTACACCTTGGAACAGATGGGATTCACTGTCACGGCAGCAAATGATGGCGCCGATCTGATCGCGCGTTTTTTGCCCGAAAGTTACGATGTGGTGCTGGTCAGTCTTAATGTGCCTTTCCTCGATGGTGTTCAAGTGTTGCGCGCCATCAAGCAACGCAGTGCCGCCACACCGGTCATCCTGCTATGTGATGGGGAATGCACGCATCTCGCAGAGCAAGGCAAGCAAGAGGGCGCGTTTGCCTACTTTGTTAAACCATTGCACGATTTCTCTGCGCTGGGTAGGGCACTGGAACAAGCCCACGCGCAACGCCGTACTACTGTGCCTGCGCTCCCAACACAGGACACATTTATACAAACTCTCCACGCGCTTGTCGAATCTACACGTACGCGTCCGTTGGACGAAGTGCTCCAACTTTGCCTGATCTCAGCGGCGCAGTGCGCGCAAACGTCACAAGGGATGACAGTGCTTGCCCACGCCAACGGTTTTCAAGTATATAGCGCGTTTGGTTTTATAGACCTCGACGCGGCGCGACAGGAATGGGTAAACAATCTGGGTGATGCCTTTGGGATGCGCGTTCTTTCCGCCTTCACACCACTCATCGAGTCTCTGCCAGGTGTGGCAGGTTACGTGCTGGGTATTCCGATGTATGGCTCGGAGACTTCGGGGGTACTCGTGCTCTATCCACTCGCTTCTGCCGCGCTGGATACAACGCGTCAAGCGCAGTTGGAGGTGCTTGCCGCGCATGGCGCGCTTGCGCTCGAATTCGCTCGACTGCGCGAAGAAAATCTGCGCCTCGCGCCCACCGATCCAGTGACAGGCGTACTCAAGCGCGAAGCATTCTTGGAAATGGCAGATCGTGAATTTCGACGCAGTTGGCGCTACAACCAACCCATTACGGCAATCATCGTAGATATTGATGACTTGTCAACGATCAATCTTAGATACGGATACAGTTTGGGCAATCAGGTGTTGCAGATGACCGCGCAAGCGTGTGTCAACATCATTCGCTCGATTGATCTGATTGGACGTTACAGCGGCGATGCCTTTGCTATTTTGCTGGTGATGACCGAAGGCGAAGGTGCACGTACCGTCGCTGAACGTTTACGCGTGGGCATCAACGCTTTGCGCCCGATTAGTATCGAAGGGACGATACAAATCACGGCTAGTTTAGGCGTGTGCTCATATCCACGCAGTGGTTGCACTTCGATTTTCGATCTATTGACACTGGCGCAAGAAGCACAATATGCCGCGCATTGTCGTGGAGCAAATGAAATTGTCTATTGCTAGAGAAATGATCTACCCTTCTCGTCACTCGCCCGCTGATGATTTCTTGGTCAATAATCTTCCCGAACCTCCCACCTTGCCGGAAACAATTTCGGCGGGTGATCTTGCCGCGCGCCTACAACGTCGCTATGCCGATTTGATTGCCGCGTATACCACAAGCGCGCGCTTGGACATTACGCGCGAAGAGCAGGAACTCTATCGCGAGATTTTGCTAGCGGCACAAGACCTATGCCATGCGCACGGCGGTTCGTTGATGCTTCTCGATGACGCTACTCACGAACTGTCTATCGTCGCTAGCACGCACCTTTCGGAACACATCATTCAGAGTGTTCGCGTACCAGTCGGATCGGGCGTAGCAGGTTGGGTGGTCGCATATGATCATCCACTCTTGATCACCGGCGAGATCAATCTACAACAGTATCCGCAGGCGGTACCCAAACCTTATGCCATCGGCTCCGCCGTGTGCGTGCCCTTGACGGTACGCCATCGGAGCACAGCACTTTGCTTGGGAGTGCTGTGCTTGAATCGCGTGGTCTATTCTTCGGCACTCACCGAGGAAGATTTGCAGATGGTCACGGCGTTTGCGGCGAACGCCGCAACGATACTCTACAACGCGCGACAGTACAAAGAAATGCAAAAGCACGCGCGCCATCTAGAGCATCTGGTCGAAATCAATCGCCGTTTGACCTCCAGTCTGGAACTGGATCACGTTCTTCAAGCGGTCATGCATTCTGCGATTGATTTGTTGCACTGCGAAGCCGGTTCCATCTTGCTGGTTGACTCTGAGACGAACGAACTCGTCTTTCGTACGGTCACGGGACCAGCGAGTGAGCGTTTGCAGGGAGTACGCCTTCCGCTTGATGTAGGTATCGCTGGGACAGTGGTGCAGGAAGGCAAACCTTTGATCGTCAATAACACCCAAGATGATCCGCGTCATTACAAAGAGATTGACCAGCGACTGGCTCACTCAACTGCGATGCTATTGGCAGTACCACTGATTGTTCATGGTCACGTCTTGGGTGTGATCGAAGTGTTGAACAAGACCGATGGAACACCCTTCACCCAGAGTGATTGTGCGACACTGGAGGCATTGGCAATCCCCAGCGCGATTATGCTGGAGAATGCTAAATTATACTCTGACCTCAAGCATGCGTTTTTGGACACTGTGCGCATCATTGCCAACGCTGTCGAAGCACGCGATCCATATACCGCTGGTCATACAGGACGCGTCACCCGCATCGCCGCAGAAATCGCGCGCGAGTTGGGTTGGTCGAATGAACAGTTAGAGCACTTGGAGATTGGGGCACTGTTACACGATATTGGCAAGATCGGTGTTGCTGATACCATCTTGCGCAAACCTCAACATTTAACGTCAGACGAGTATATGGCTATGCAACAACATCCCGTAGTCGGCGCGCAGATGTTAAAGGGAGTCAGCGTACTCCGTCCCGCTCTGCCCTACATTCTCTATCATCACGAACGTTATGACGGCACCGGCTATCCGTTTGGCTTGCGCGGTCAAGAAATTCCCATCGAAGGTCGCTTGTTGACGGTCGCCGATACATTTGACGCAATGACTTCAACGCGACCCTATCGGCAAGCCCTGTCACCCGAAGAAGCATTGGCAGAAATCATACGCCATCGCGGTACGCAATTCGATCCAGATATAGTGGATGCACTGATACGAGTGTACGAACGTGGACGTTTGAAGGAACTGACCCAAATCTCTTGAGCGTGCGAGGAAAATCTCCTTGCCCACTTTTCCTGACTCGACTGTTCAAGGTACACCCATCATCACAGATCCGTGGGGCGATTTTGAGACTGTAATGCGCCACGCCGAACGTGCGCGTATCGCTGGGGAGCGTAGCAAAGCGCATACGTTCTATGCGCGCGCCGTTGAACTCAAACAGAATGACGTGCAGGCGTGGATGGGCTTGGCGCGCTGCGCACCCACACTCGATGAAGCGATTCTGGCATGGGCGAACGCTTTGGCGCTCGCGCCCGGAAACATCGAAGCCCAGAGTGAGTTGGACACGGTAGTGCATCAACGGTTGACCCAAGCCCAAGCCAGCGATGTATCCGTGCTTGTGGCACTGGGACGCACGCTAACCCAGTTGGGACAAAAATCTTGGGCGCGGCGTTTGTTACAGCGCGCCACCGAACTGGATGCGCACAATGTGGAGGCGTGGCTCTGGCGCGCTGGTGTGACAACGGATAACGACGAAGCCATCTTTTGCCTCAAGCAAGTACTGGCTCAACATCCGAATCATCCCCAAGCCCTCGCAGGATTGAAATGGATCGAGTCGCGCGCGACCACTGCTGCCGTTTCCGCCGATACGGCAAAAGAAGCCGCCTCGTTTATGGAACAAGGTCAACACGCTTTGCGCATTGGCAACCTTGAGCGCGCGTACGATTTCTTTCGTTTGGCGACGGAACTCAATCCCCAAAACGAATCGGCGTGGTACTGGCGAGGCAGTACCGCTCCTAATCTTGAAGAAGCCATCACTTGCATCGAACGCGTGTTGGCGATCAATCCCCACAATCAAACCGCCAAGGATACCCTATGGCTGTTGCGCATCAAAAAAATTCGTGAGGACGTGCAACAACGAAAAACAGCGACGACGATGCCGTCTGCAGAAACGTCCGATCCGGCATCGACCTCCGCGTCGGTTGCTGTTCCACCGTCGCCTCATACTTCGCGCCCACGCCGCCGATACGCGTTTGTGTTGTCTATCCTCGTCTCGATCTTGATCATCGTAGCGGGAATCGGGGTGACGATTTGGATTTGGATGAACTTTTTTGCTGGAAAATAACACGGGGCAGAGAGAACTCTGCCCCGTGTTTTTATCGTCGTTTGATTTTCGCGGAACGTCTTTGAATTTCCGTCGCTATCGCCGAACCCAGAAACATTCCTCCAATACCGCCCGTCGCCATACCGATCATCAAATTGTTCACCCAATCGGCAATCGCAGGATAGAAGAAGGCGCAACCGAAACCGACGATCCACGCGAACAACATTGCAATCGCCAAACTAAAGCGCGGTTGAAAGTTCGCTTTGGGATCGGCTTCTCCAAACGCCAGCCCCACGATTCCCCACGCGATCAACGAAAGTACTCCACCCGTGAGCGCGCCACCAACTCCCAACGGAATCGCCAGATTGAAACGCGCCGCGTTGAATGCCAATCCCACCAGCGCGCCAAGCAACGCGCCCACGAACATTCCGCCACCTAATCCCAAGAGAGGTGAAATCGTGATACGGCGCGCCAA
>JAOACU010000006.1 GCA_026417715.1 Anaerolineae bacterium
CTCGTAATCACGTTCGCAAAGCGACCATAGCCAAACTCTTCGCTCAGGCGCGCGTCGTACAACTGATGCCCTACCGCCAGAATGATCGCGTCCACGTGAATTTCCGCATCGCGAAAAGTTTCTTTAAGGTTGATCGCGCGCGTGGGGCATACTTGTTCGCAGCGATGGCAATCGTCGCAGTAGGGACCGTAATCAATGATGTACGAATTCGGAATCGCGCGCGGGGCGATTTTGTACGCGGCGCGGCGCGTGGTGAGGCGCGCTTCAAAGCCGCGCGGCTTTTCGACCGGACACACTTCGGCGCAACGACCGCAATTGGTGCAACGTTGCACATCCACATAGCGCGGGAACTGACGCAAGTGCACGGTATAATCGCCTGCCTCACCCGAAGCATCCAGAACTTGCGTGCCCGTCCAAATCTCAATGTTGGGATGCAAGTTGAAATCGAGGAATGCCGGCGAAATGGTGGGACGCGTGCAACCGTAGCCGTGATCCGATGTGCCACGACACAACACACAGTCGTGCGTCGGAAACATAAAGCCGAGTTGCGCGACACGTCCACCCAAACCGTACGACGATTCGACGAGGACAACGCGAATGCCGGCTTCGGCGAGGTCAATCGCCGCGCGCATCCCGGCGATACCGCCGCCCAGAACCATCACAGTAGCCACATCGGTTGAACGAGTAGAAGAAAAATTATTAATCACGATTCTAACCTCATCGAAAGTTCGGTGATCTTGGTACGTTTCAAAGACTGGCGCGTGGCTGTGCGCGGCGCGCTACGCTTGACTAAATCGGACAAACGCGTTTGCGACAAGGTGCGATCGAGTTGCGTTTGGGCTTTGCCCCACACTTCGCACGCGCTACACGATTCGTAATGCTTGCACTGGGTAGGATCAATCGAACAAAGATTCAGGGCAAAGGGTCCGTCAATCGCTTGGATGATTTGCAAGAGGGAAATTTCTTCGGGAGGGAGTGCCAATGTAATGCCGCCGCTTGCGCCTAGCGAAGTGCGTACCAGACCCGCACGCGCCAAGAGGGGAATGATCTTGGCAAGAAACGACGGTGGAATGTCTTGCCGTTTGGCGACTTCGGCAACTACTACGCGTTCGTGTGCCGCGTGAGCGGCAATATCCATCATCGCGCGCACACCATAATCCGCGCGGCGACTGAGCATCAGAGCAACCTCCCTCTCTTTACCCTTCACGGAAACAACACACGCTTTTGAGCGACGACGAAGGACGAAAGACGAAGGACGAAGGTTGGTGTTATTCGTCACTCAAAAAGCGTCGTGAGTTTGGGCAGTGTAAATATGACTATTCGAGTCTGATTATAGATAGAGGCAGTCTAAGCAAGGTAGTAGGTAAGTCAAAAACAGGTCAAAAAAAGAGCACACCTGCCAACGCGCAGAACGTGCTCATTCCAATCGAAACGTGCCGCAACCCAGATGGGTCTGCTTGCCCACGTGAACAATCGCCGCTAACTGCAAATACGGCACAAGGGAGGCAGGTATTTCGGTAAAGGTTTGCGTGCCGATCCAGCGTCCGGGCAAATAGCGCGGCACGCGTTCGAGTGATCGCTCTGTGAGTTGTGCGCGTTCGAGGGCGCGCCACAATTCCGTTTGTTCTTCGGCGGCGAGCATTGACCACACTTGATCCACTGTGTTGTGCTTGCCGGGTAGAAACACGGTCAATCGTTCCATCAACGCATCCAAAAGGCGATGCATCGTTGGATAGGAGGACACGTCCGTAGCAAACTTGGTGCCCGCTATCGGAGTCAAATCTACCGGAGTGAGCCAAGTGAGTTGATGCAAGGTGCGTTCGGCGTCCGCTTGAAACGCCAAGCCCTCTGCCCACTGGGTTGGCGCGGCACGATAGTCGAGATCGAGTTTGCCTTCGGTGACGAGCGGCTCCCAGCGCGCGCCGCGCGCAACGTAAACCGACTGAATGTCGAAATGTCCCCACACGCAGTTGTGATACAACCAGCGCGTATCGGTTGTGGTTGCCGCTTGTTCCATCACTGGCAAAATGTGTTCCAAGAAGATGCCGTGATCCGCGCTATCGCCGATGAGTTTGAGTTCCCACAGAATCGGTTCGCCCAAACCAAAGCCGCGCTTGAGCGGATACACCCACAGCACCGAACGCAGGGGCCACTCGGCTTCAGTGGGCGTAGGTTTGTCTGGCTCTTCCGCTTCTTGCTCGACTCCTGCCCACGCGTCCAAAACGCGCCGCCATTCGCGCGGCATCGGCGCGGGCAAGCGTTCGGCGACGAGTGTCCCCAAGGTGCGCGACAACTCGATGGCAAAGTAACGCGGCAACTGCACGAACGATGCGTTGACGCGCCACACCATCAAGTAACGAATCAGGTTAATTGACTTGATAAAATTCCACATACCTAACGAGATCGTAGAGCAAATCTATTTGCGGTTGGGGCCACTGACGGATGCGCCACGCGTTCAGCATATCTTTGGCTTCGCGACTCAACAGATTGAGCAAGCGTCCCCAGTAAAATTGGGCTTCGTTCGAGTCCTCATTTTTCAAAAGATGATAGAGAATTTTCTGCTCTTCGGGAGGCAACAGCGAACGAAAAACGACTGCCATATCCAACATCCGCAGGAATTCCGCAATATCGAAAGTGAGAATGCCCATTCGATCGTACGTGTGCGGGTCGTAAACTTGATGCGGCACGGCAAAGAAACGGATACGCAAGCGATCGAGCGGAAAGCGCGCCTCGTTGCGTATCAGCCGACAGAGCAACTCGCCCATATGCGAATCGCGTCCACCTGTCGTAGGGCATACTTGCAACAATCCTTTCAACGTACCACCGTGATAGAGTACGAGTTCTTTCAACCAAGGTTGCAAGTCGCGATGGCGCAGCATCACGAGAAAGTGTTGCTCATCGTGGAGATAGCGCGCCATCACGCGCGTGGCGTTTTCATCCGTGCGGGCACGTACGCGCGATGGCACTTGATTGACATAGCCCCATACGATCACGGCGCGCGCGGTGATTTTTTGCCAGCGGTCGGCGTCGGCAAGAATAGTTTGACAAGTAGGACAGTAGAGTAATTGCGGCGCGCGTGGATAGACCCAGCAACGTCCGCAGGGTCCATCGAGCGCGCTGGGGGGTGAACCAAGTTCTTCGTCAATGGGGAGAGATGACGCGGAGAGGATTACCTCACGCGGTTCGTCTTCCGTGAGTGTCTCCGCGTCACCTGCAAGATACTGGAGTGTGGCAAGGAGTTCAGCGCCGGTGCTCGCGCGGCGCAACCAATCAAAGTGACTGAGCATTCAACGCCGTCTTTAGTTCGGAATAGTAGGCAATCACTTTGGGTTCGAGCCACTCGGAAACCACGAGTGGTTGTTGCCATCGCGCATCATCAGCAGCGGCATAGCGCGCGTCAAGACGCGTGAGCCAACTTTCGGGGAGAAGACTCAAGCGAACGCTACCAAACCCCACGTGGCGATGTTTGCCGAGTTTGTGCGCCAGGTGGGGTTCCAAAACGATGCACCAAATCAAACGTTGGAGTTCTTGCTTTTCCAAGTTCCAAAAACGAATCGCCAAACGCGCGCGGGCGCCGGGCAAAATCGCGCGCACGTAACTTGCCTGTAACGTATCGGGTGCGAATGTATCAAGACGTTTGACAATCGGCGCCAGCGGCGCATGACGGAACAGTCGCCAATTGCCCACACGATAAATCGGCACGGCGTGACCGGGCTGGTGCTGCCACTTGCCATCCTCAAACGTCCAACCGGTGTACGGATACGGCACTTTGAACCACGCGAGTTCAGCGTCCTCAAAGAGTCCAAACTCGAACGCGAGGCGTCCCATAATCGCTTGGTTGGGACCCTGCCCCACCCAACCGAACAACGCATCGGCTGGGTTGAGTTTGCTCAAATCGGTACTGGGCGTCGCGGCATTGCTCGCAATCGTGTAGATGTGGCGCAACAAGCCCTTGATGCTACGACTCGGCAAAGCGTACAATTTTTTGTCGGGACGTAGCGCGGCTTCGGCAGGGGCAAGCGCGAAAAAGTCCCAGCCGTTCACTGTGCCATCGTGCCCCCCCCCCCTGAACGATGGTTCACCCCTCTCGGCGATGTGCAACGGTGACAGTACTTTGGCTTCTACAATGAGTTTACCCGAGTAACCACCAAACGCGCGATGGGAGATAAAGCCCGCTACTGCGCGCGGCGGTGCTGGCGCAGGAGGATTGCTGGGCAAGGGTTTGAGCCAACGCAAGGTGGTGAGCGCGTCTTGACCCTGCAACGTCAAACGATACCACGCGCCTTGTCGCGTCAACGCTTGTTCACCGAACAATTGCGCGCTGATGCCGTCGGGCGTCGCCGTCAACCATTCGACTTGCGCGACTTGCCCTTTGACCCAGCCAAAGCCGCTGGTCTTTTCACCACCGATGGGAATGTCACCACGTTGAAAATCTTGCAAGAGATGCGCAAGGACGGCGAGCGCGTCTTGATGCTCTTCGTTCACATCCAGCAAATCAATCTGGAAACGAAAGACGAGTTCATCGCCATACGGAAACAGGTAATCGCGTTTAGCCGTTTCGATGGGACGCGCGGTGGCAGGGTCCATTCGCACGCCGTCCATCGAACACCAGTTGCGTTCAGGGGTACGCGGGTCTGCTAGATACGCGTCGGAGAAAAAGACGGTGCCGCGCTTGCCTTGCGTGCCAAAGAGATAATCCAAAACTTGTGTCGTCTTGGGCGATTCGCCCCATAGCGTCTTGAGCACTTGTGACGCGCGTTTGCGGAACGCGCCTTTGATGGTGCTACCGGGAATGTAGATTTCCCACGCGCCTTCTTGTTGCGACGAGGGTGACCACGTCAACATTCGCATAAACACAGTGTCGTAGGGCTTGCCGTACTTGCGCGACACGTCGCGATTAAAGGGACCACCTGCCCGAAAGTCAATGAGATGCGGTTGCGCAAGTTCCACGCGCACGCGTTCGCGATACGATTTGAGGAACGCGATGAAATTCTGATCGTTGGTGATGCTCTTGCGGAGATTCGTCGCGTTGAGGAGGTGCTGATAACGCGCGCGCGGGTGTTCATCGAGGAAACTGCGCCATGCGGCAAGAGGCACACCAGCGGGGGGTGAATTGCGATCATCCCATTGCGCTTCGCTGATTTTGCCTTGCAGGAGCAAGGTCTTGATCTTGAGATGTTGTTCGCGCGTGTCAATTTCCGCATCCACCCACGCATCGCTTTGGACAAGCGTGATTTGTTGATCCACTTGCAAGTACAGGCGCGGCAAAAGCGGCTTGACCGCGCGCGCAAACACTTGCGTCAGCGCATCTTCGTCTTGGAGCGCGGCGGTGACTTGCTCTTGGAGTGTCGCATCGAAACCGAATGCCTCGTTGAGTTCGCGCCACGCCTCGGCATCGAGTTGATACGTTTCGGTCTGTTGACATTCCAGCACTTCGAGAATGCGCTTTGCCATATGGGCTTTATCGCCCAACGCGTCTTCGAGCGCGGTGCGCGCGGCGTCTTTACTGGGGAAGGGTTTTTCGCAAAAGCGTTGTGCCGCTTGCAAAACTTGTTGCCCAAGTGGATGTTTGCCCTTGCTCAACTTGTTCAGCGCCGACGTGTGGAGCACCCACGTTTCGAGAACAGCGGCGGAACGATCGCGCAACCAGACGGCAATCGTGCGCGGCAAGAGTTCGGCAAAGCGTTGTTTCCAATCGTCGGGTGTGAGGATCGGACCGGCAAGCACGAGCGAAAGACGATGGCGAATGCCTTCGGGGAGATCGCGCATCGCCTCGACGAGCAAACGTCCCTCGACGGCTTTGTAGGCGGGCACATCGGGTTCCACCTTGCCCCAATTCCACCCGACGAGGACGGGATTGCGCGCGTTAAAAGTGAGCGTGAGGCGCAAGTGATTGGCACGCGGTTGCAGCGTGGGCACGGTAGTAGGCGCGGGCAGTGGCGTTTGTAATTCCAAACGGACGCGCCCCAGCCCTTTGCTCTTGCCTGCCCCAAACCAAAAGCGTCCTTCGCACAACTCTTGGAGGACAAAATACAAGCGCGCGGCATTCGGTTCTTTTTGCATCACGGCATCGTTCACAGTGAGAGCAAAATCAAAGACCGCGTTGCGGTACAACGTCTCCATTTTGTAGTTGGCGTTGGCTTCGATTGCCCAGCGGTCTTCGTCGAGGCGCAAGCCCATCCGCAAATCGAAAAAGCGATCGCGCGGATACGCTTCTTGTCGTAGACGACACTCGACGCGCGTGATGAGGTCAGGGGGCATTGGTTCGCCGTACAGGCGTTGCCACAGTTGGAGGAGCAAGCCGCTGTTTTTGCCATCGCGCGATTTGCCGATAAACGCATCCATCAGCGCTTGCGCGGTGCCAGCGATTTCGCCAGCAAGCGAAACGAGTCGCTGGGTGCCGTCACCATCGCGTGTGAACAACGTCTTGCGCATATTGCCGCGATAGATGGGCGTTTCGGCGATAAGTTTGCCTTGCAGTTGCATTTTCTCCTCCTTGAGTCAAGTGCGGGGAAAAAGAGTTTGAACCACAAAGGACACGAAGAGTCACAAAGAAAATTTGTGTTTCTTTGTGCTCTTTGCGGAAAACGCTCTTGGGAAGAAAGAGGTTTTCTAGACCTCACAGGTCTCGGAGACCTGTGAGGTCTGAGCAAGCCATTCACCGTTTTCTACCCATGAGCGGCGGAAATTTTTTCGGGTGATGCTGAGAATTTCTGGATTCGTTCAGGACTATGATACCACAAACAAGGTGATATAGTCAAATAAAAACGTGAAACGTGATACGTAACCTTCTCACGCATCACGCTTCACGCTTCACGCTTCACGTCTTACGCTCTTATTTGATCAACCCCGCCGCGCGCTTTGCCGAGTTGAGCGTGTTTTGCATCAGCATCGCAATTGTCATTGGTCCTACACCGCCGGGCACTGGCGTAATCGCGCCGGCAACTTCTTTGGCGTTCTCAAAGTCCACATCGCCAACGAGTCGTTGCCCGCTCTTTTTCGTCGGGTCGGGAATGGCGTTGATGCCCACGTCAATCACGGTGGCGCCGGGTTTGAGCCATTCGGCTTTGACGAACTGGGGTTTGCCGATTGCCGCGATGACGATGTCGGCTTGGCGCACAATGTCCGGCAGATTTTGCGTACGCGAGTGACAAATCGTCACGGTGGCGTTGCGATGCAACAGGAGAAACGCGGCGGGTAACCCGACGATGTTCGAGCGACCCAACACGACCGCGCGCGCGCCTTCGATCTTCGTCCCCACCGAGTCAATCAACACGATGCAACCTGCTGGCGTGCACGGAACGAACAACGGCTCGCGGTTTTTCATCGCTAGGCGTCCGACGTTGATGGGGTGAAAACCATCCACATCTTTTTCGATGGGCACTGCACCCAATACAGTTTCTTGATCCAAATGCGGTGGCAAAGGCAGTTGAACGAGAATGCCGTGCACCTTGGGGTCTTCGCCATAGCCGCGAATGACTTTGAGCAATTCGTCTTGCGAGATGTCAGCAGGCAAGTGCACGCCCACTGAATACATTCCCAACTCTTGCGTCATTTTTTGCTTAGAGCCAACGTACGCCTTGGATGCAGGATTGTCGCCCACCAACACCGTCGCCAAGCCGGGAGTCACGCCGTACTTGGTCTTGAGCATCTCGGCTTCTTCGCGCACTTTTTGCTGAATTGACGCCGCCACGGCTTTTCCATCAATCAGTGTCGCAGTCATTTCCCTCCTTTGGGCCGTGGTTAGTGGTTAGTGGTTAGTGTTCAGTATTCAGTATTCAAGTATTCAGTGTTAAGTCTGAATACTGAATACTCGAACACTGAATACTCACTCCTAACTCCGAACTCTATTGATTCAACAGGTACTCGTACGCGCACAGCGCGGCTTTGGCGCCTTCGCCAATAGCGACGAGCACTTGTTCGATGAACACGTTGGTCACATCGCCTGCCGCGAACAAGCCGGGGCGCGACGTTTCGCAGCGATTGTTCACCACGATTCGCCCGTACACATCAGTCACACCCAAATCGGCGACACACTTGGAATTGGGAACCAACCCAATCTCGATGAACAAGCCATCCACCGGAATCGTTTGGTCTTCCACCACGATACTTTCGACATAGTCGGTGCCGCGAATTTCTTTGAGCGCGCCGCGATAGATTTTGACTTTGGGATTGGCTTGCAACCGCTTGCCAAAGGGTGAATCAATTTCGCCGGCTTCGGGCAAAACCAAATGCACTTGCTTGGCAATGTTTGCCATCTCCGCTGCGGCTTGGAGCGCGCGCATATTGCTCCCCACGATTGCTGGCGCGCGCTCGATGAACAATTGCGCGTGACTAATCGCCGAGTAAGACAAGCCCTTGCCGATGAGTTGACGTTCGCCGGGAACATTCAATCGCTTGGGCAATGCGCCGGTCGCGATGATGACTGCACGGGCATCAAGTTTCTTGGTGCTTTGAGTGAAGACGGCGTATCGTCCTTCCTCGGGGACAACGTGGGTCACGCGGTCAATTTGACGCACATCGGTCAAGTATTCGATTTGGCGTTTGAACTTTTCAACCACTTCGCTCCCGCGAATGACCTCATGCCCCTCGTATCCTTTGACCTCCAGACCGTACGCGGTCTTGCCACCCAAGTCCTCGGTGAGCATCAAGACATCCAAACGTTTGTTGAGTGCGTAGACCATCGCCGCCAAACCCGCGGGTCCACCACCGACAATGATCAAATCGTGCATTTCTTCCTCCTTAACGATAGGCGAACGACGCGCGCGGGCGTCGCTCGTCATACTTGAACTGATGTCACACAGGGTAGGACAAGTTTTAAACTTGTCCTACATACGTTACACGTTGAGATAGCCGTCGGCGTAAATCACCTTGTTCATCAAGATTTGAATCGTCTTCCAAATCGCCACTTGCTCGGGGTCTTTCATATCCACGTCATCCGGCGTCACTTCCTCACCTGCCGCCGTTCGATCGTGCAACGTCAACACCAGTTTGTTGACCGGCGTGGACTCGTCGCGTTCTTCGACAATGCGGATGAATTCCAACAACTTGTGATCAAGCGGATCCGCAATTGCCATATCCAAGCCGACTGCCATCAACATCACCATATACGTACGATTGATGAGTGGACGCAGTTCCGCCGGCACTTGATTCGACACGTTCGACAACCCGGCGTTCGTCAAAATCGGCAAGCCCGATTGTTTCAAGATACGCACCGCTTCGACGCACTGTGGCACATACTCTTGGCAGCCCTTGACCGTGAGCACCAGCGGGTCAATGATGAGATGCTCCAGCGGCAAGCCGACTTCTTCGCAACGCGGCACCAACTTTTCGAGCGCAAGCGAAACGCGCGCCTCCGCACTGACGGGGATGCCTTCCTTTGCCATCGTCAAGCCGATAAGTCTGGCACCGTACTCGGCAGCGACCGGCGGCACGGATTCCAAACGCTCGGCTTCGGCGGAAGTGGAGTTGATGATGGCTTTGCCGCGCGGAATCTTTTTCAGCCCGGCTTTGATTGCCTCCAAATTCGTCGTGTCGAGCGAAAGTGTCACGTTCGTGCCGACTGCTTCGTGAATCACATCCACAAGCCAGTTCATCACTTCGGGTCCGGCTTTTTTCTGCGGACCGATGTTCAAGTCGAGTGCTTGCGCGCCCGCTTGAACCTGCTTGCGCGCCAGATCAACAAAGAATGCACCATCGCGATTCGCAAGGGCTTCTTTCACTTTGGGTGAAATAATGTGAATGTTCTCACCGATAATGTACATTGGACTCCTCCTTTGGAGATTTAACCGACGAAGGACGAAAGACCAAAGACGAAAGCATTCGTCATCCGTCTTTCGTCACCCTCCACAATTTTTCCAACACCGTTTCCAATGCCGGACCCAACTTGGCAGGATCGTCTGTGAGTTCCGGCTCGTTCTGGAACACTGCAAAGGGAACGCGATGCCCCTTGATTTCAATTATACCCTCACTCTTGCCGCTTGACAATACCTCCCAATCATCTAGCCGATAGTACGTCTCCATTTTGTCATCGGACAAGGAGTGATAGAGAATCGAACCTTCTTGCCCTGGGCGCGCGCGTCGCCGATTGCGTCGGCACGATTCGGCGTACGAGACGTTGACGTACACGATGGCTGCGCGTTTCAGGATGTCATCGGACAAGTGCGCCAGCGCGTCGGCATAGCCGCGTTCACCACCGCGCGCGAATTCGATCAGAATCGTATGCGCGCACAAAAAATCAGGATCGCGCGCTAAAATCTTTTCAAATTCCAAGTTGATTTTACCAATCAGAAAATTCCACGTGACTGGGTCTTTGAAGTACAATTTGGCATCGGTCAACAGACGCGCACGTCCCAAGCGCTCCCACACCAAATCGTCTTCAAAGATTTGCCACACCCACACAAAATCGTCAATCTCGACGAAGGGTGCGATGTGCAACTTGGCGCAGCGCGCGCCATCGGGCATTTTCTTGAGATAGTCTATGATTTCGCTCTTGCCTGCCGCTGGGCGACCGATGAGGATGAGGACAGGGAAAGTTTGGGTTGACATGACGGCTCTTAGGCAGTGACAATCTGAATAATTTTGGATATGACTTCTTGCAACTTGGTGGGAGACAATACACCTACTCGATACAAGATGATATTCGCATCAGCAGTAAAGATACGATTAGGACGAATATTACTCTCTTGACGCAAACCGCCACTCGTGAAATCGCTGTCCGAAATAACCAGAGCATAACTATCCGTGATGGCTTTACTGGTGATCTGACACAAGATCACATCATCACCAGTCAACGTAGCAATTATCAAGGCAGGACGCCTTTTCGCTGCACTCAAATCTGAGAACGGAAACGGGACAACGACAACATCACCTTTTACAAATTTACCCATGCAATGTCCTCTTCAGGGCGTTCCCAATCTCGTTTCAGAATGGATTCGGAAGCCAACATCGTTTGAAAGGCTTCGGATAACTTTTGAGTAAACACTTGCCCTGTTTCTCGCTCAAACAAATAAGAAACAAAATCATAGACAACAACGAGTTTATCAGGAGGTAATCTCTGTAAACGTTCAACGATATCAGGAATCGTCACGACTTGCATATTCCTTCCTTCGACCATAACTTCATCAAGTCTCAAACAAAACTCACTCCGCGCCATTCAACAACTTTTGCACACTCCGAAACTGTGTCATATCGGTATGCGGTAGAAACAGTGCCGCCATAAATTGCTCGTTGAAGGTGTTGTCGGCAGCGAGTTCCAAGTAGGTCATCTTTTTGGCAATCGCCGCGATTTCTTCACGCGCCTCGCGTCGCAAGAGTGCCATATACGCGCCGCGCGCGGCGGTGTTGCCCAAAAAGTGAAAACGATCCCAGGGCAAATCGGGGAGCAAGCCGATTTGAATCGCTTTTTCGATGTTGAGATACTGCCCGAACGAACCGCCAATCAACATCTGCTCCACGTCTTTGAGCGTCATTCCAACACTGTGCGCGAGCACCACATAGCCGGCGTAAATCGCGGCTTTGGCACGCAGGAGATTGTCAATATCGGGCTTGGTGATGACGATGTCTTCGCCAGTATCACTTTCACTTGCCCACACAATCACGTACTCGGGACCGTGTTCGCCTTGTCGCACGCGCGGCGTGGGCAAGGTAAGGTTGATGTTGCCGGCTTTGTCGGTGACGCCAGTGATGAACATCTCGGCAAGCAAACTAATCAACCCCGAACCGCACAAACCGCGCGGCTTGCCACCACCGATGACGCGATACGTCGGCTCGTATGTCTGGCTGTTGATGTACACCTCTTCGATAGCACCGGTTGTTGCGCGCATCCCGTGATACACACCCGCGCCCTCGAACGCGGGACCTGCGCTACACGCGCAACTCACCAGCCACTCGCGCGTACCGAGTACCATCTCGCCATTCGTGCCAATGTCGAGGAACAACGTTACCTTGTCCGTGTCGTGCGTGCCCGATGAGAGCACACCCGCTGTGATGTCCGCGCCCATAAAACTCGCGACGCCGGGCAAGCAATCCACCGGTGCCTGTGGGTGAATGTTCAAGTTCAGTTCGTTCGCGAGCACCACTGGCGGATGATTGATCGTCGTGATGTACGGCGTCAAACGAATTTGCTCTGGCGGCAAACCCAAGAGGATGTGAATCATCGTGCTGTTGCCGACAATCGTCATCTTGTAAATGTCGTGGGGCTTGATGTGATGGCGAATCGTCGTGCGCTCGACGAGTTTGTTGATCGTCTGCGCGACCAGCGATTGCAACTCGACCAAGCCGTTGCCCTTCGAGGCGTAGATGATGCGCGAGATCACATCTTCGCCGCGCTTGATTTGTCCGTTGTAATCCGCCGCCATTTCGACGACTTCACCGCTGTACAAATCCACCAGATACACCGTCACGGTGGTTGTGCCAATGTCCACTGCCGCGCCGTAGAGTGAGTAGGTTTGATCGCCGGGCAGAACATCCACGATGCGCGGCGCAGCACCGCCACGATCCAACACCACAGTCACGCGCCAATCGGCATCACGCAAAGTGCGCGCGAGCGTACGCAACACCGAGAGCGGCGCGTAGAGTCCGCGAATGTCACAGCACTTGGACAATTCGCGTTCGAGGCGCGACAAATCATCGGTGTTGTCCGCGAGCGATGGCGGTTCGATGTGCAAAAAGTATTTGACGACGGTTTGATGAACGCGCCAATCGTACTCAAACGGCACGCTGATTTTGGCGGCAGTCTTTTCCGTCGTGAGATGGCGTGTGATTTCTTCCTGCGGTGGCACAAAAATTTCCAGATCGCCTTCCACGACGGTCTGGCATGCCAGCGCGTAGCCGGCTTGAACGTCCGCCGCGCTCAAGCGAATCGTCGAGCGGCGACGCACGTTGCCGTTCTGCACAACGACGGCGCAGC
The DNA here is from genome assembly GCA_026417715.1 of Anaerolineae bacterium. GTDB lineage: Bacteria > Chloroflexota > Anaerolineae > UBA4142 > UBA4142 > VGOB01. Next base: position 12,911 of record JAOACU010000006.1, read on the forward strand.
GTCCACAACGCCCTTGCCCACCGCACGGAACGTTGATGTCAATTTCAGCAAGACGCGCCGCTTCGACAATCAGCGCGCCGTATGGCACTTCGACAGTCTTATCGAATGGCGTGAAATGAACGCGATGCGTGACGATACCAACCTCATTGACGAAGGACGAAAGACGAAGGACGAAAGCATTCGTCATTCGTCCTTCGTCTTTCGTCGTGCACTAGGGTTTGACCTTGAGATACGCCGGAATGTCCACCGCTTCGCGCGGTCCTACATCTACTTGCCATCCCGGCAAACTCTCTTCTACCTCGCCGAGCAAGACGGAGACGGCACCGGGCAAAACGAGTCGTTTGCGACTCACCTTGGCTTCGACATTTGCCGTCTTGACTGCTTTGGCGATGCGATCCGCATCGAATTTGCCCGCCGCCCACGCGGTCAACACGCTCATCCCTTCCGCATCGGCAACGAGTAACCACGCGGGCAGTCCTGCGCCTTCCACTTCGTTCGACACTGAAAAGTACGTAATCGAGAAATTGGTCGTAACGAGCACCGGCGATTCGGGTTTGGGCGAGTTGATTTCGTACAAGCCCGGTTGCACCTGAATCGGTTTCTGCGGATCGGTGTAGATATTTTGACGCAAGACGAGTAGTGCATACGCGCGCGCCGGCGTAAAGTGATCGAGCACGATGAAACCGGCGTACTTGCCGATGTGTTGTGCGGCGAGCACCGGCTCTTCGTCAGGCGATTGGACACCTTCGCCGGGGAAAGTGATGATGGGATAACCGAGTGGGCGAAAGTTTTTGCGAATCGCCAAACGACGAATTTGGGTTGCCAGCGTCAACGTGCCAAGAAAATCGCGCGCGCCGGGATCGAGCACGAGGTCTTCCACACCCGCACCTTTGATTTGCTCAGTGAGATTCGCGAGCGCGTCGAGTCCATCGGCTTTGACCGCGAGCGGCGTCTTGAATTTCTTGGCGAGTTCTGCCATCGCTTGCCAATTCGATGCGTCAGCGGCATAGAGCAGAGGAATCGCGCCATTGGCTTTTGCCATCGCGGCTTCAAACGCGGCAGGGTCTTTGGCAATCAAGATGAGTGGAAAGTCGCTGACGCTGCGCACCGTTTCGACTGCCGTCGCGAATTTGTTGGCATCGCCCGACGCGTTTTCAATCGCCACGCCGTTCAGTCGCAATTTCATACCGACGTAATCCACGCTGAACGCGTCCAATTCCTTGACCTTTGCCGCAAGATCGGCATCCGTGTCTTTGACGCGCACGAAAATCGGTACGGGATTGTAGAATGTTTTCTCGTGGCGGAACAAGACGATTTCGTTACCCGCGACGGCTTTGCGCTCGCCCGTTGCAATCGTAATCAAACGAACGGGAGGTTGCGCGGCGGCTTCGAGTTGACGTTTCGATTCTTCGCTGACGTACGGACACGCCTTCAGTTCCGCTTGCTTGGCGGCAAGTTTCATCGCAAAGGCAAGGCAGGTGGGAAAGCCGCATTCCTTGCAGTTGGTTTGGGGGAGGAGTTTATAAATCTGCAAGCCGGTGAGTGCCATTATTGCCTCCTGAGATGGTCAATGAGTGGTTAGTGGTTAGTGGTTAGTGGTTAGTGGTTGGTGGTTAGTGGTTAGTGATTGGTGATGCGTGATGCGTGAGAAGCAACTAACCACTATTCACTAATCACTAGTCACTAGTCACTAATCACTAATCACTAAAACCCCTTCTTCTCCAACTTGAGCAATTCCGCTTCGAGGAGTTGGGCGTGCACTTGTTCTTCTTGCATAAAGCGTTCAAAGATTTTCTTGAGTTCGGGTTCTTCAGCCAGATCGCGCGCCATCGCGTATTTGCGCATCGCGCTGTGTTCGTCTGCGATCATAATTTTGAAGAATGTCTCCCAACTGGTTTTGGCGTCCATTGTCCCTCCTGAGATTCGACCGCCGACGACAGACCGCAGACCGCCGCCAACACCCTACCGTCAGCGGTCGGCGGTCGGTGGTCAGTGGTCGGTTTGTCAAACGGCTTTGACTTGCTTGACGCGCGGAAACAGATCGCGAATCGTGCTTTCGACGACGCGGTGAAGGGTCCAAGGCATTAGGGGACATCCTTCGCACGCGCCGCCCAGATGCACGACGACGGTTTCGCCGTCAAAAGAAACTAGTTCCACTTTGCCGTTGTGATAGATTTCGGCATAGTGGCTGATGGTTTGTATCGTTTCTTGCATTCGTTCGTATTCGTTCGGTGTTGCCATTTCACTCCCTTTTTGAAATCGCTTGCGCGCGTTGACGCGCGACTTGGACTGCTAACACTCCCATTACTACAACGATTCCCGCGTAAAACACTTTGATCGTTATCGAGTCCGAACCTAGAATCGGATCAATCGGATGTAAAATATTCAACGCGTTGCGCAGGACGATGCCTACGATGACGACATTCACGATTGCCGCGACTGCCCACACCCAAGTTTTATCCATCCACCGCGCTGCCGCGTACACGATAGTCGTTGCAATCAGGACGTTGAGTGCGCCAGCGACGCGCGGCTCACTGAGGGTGATCGTGCCCCACGCCAGAATTTGTGCGGGCGCGCTGATGATGATGTGCGCGAACCAAAACAAGAGCGCGGTCTCGGTGGTGGCGCGCGTCCACGCTGTTAGAGATTGGAGATTAGAGATTCGAGGTGGGCTTTGTTGAAACGCGCGCCCAGCGCAATAGACAATGCCAAGTATACTTGCCATCCAGTAAGCGGCAACGGCGACGCGCTCTGCCGCGCCGTGCGCGTACACGATTTTGACGACGTTACCCAAACGCGCTTCGGCGGGTGCGGCGATGAGCAACGCGCCCAGCACAAGAAGCAACGCGGCGTAGATGAGTGGATGATTCTGTTGCAGTGTGCGGATGAACGTTGCCATCGCAATTTACAATTGTCAATTGTCAATTGCCAACTGTCACTTGACCAACGCGGCAATCATCGTCTTGATGCGTTTGACCGCTTCGGGATGGCGCATCACGACAATGTTTGCTCCCGTCTCGACAAGCGCGGCGGCGGTAATCGTTTCCCAATGAATCGCGCGTTCTTTCCAATCGCCCCACATCGCGGGTACATCGGTACCAACCTTGGCTTCTTTGACGCGCCATGCTTCTTCGCCGGGCGTGACAAGCATCGGTTGCTGTGTCATTCCATCGCCTTGTAAGGCGGCAAGGCGCAGACGCTCCATCACCGAATAACCGTACTCGATACCATAGCCCAGCGCGCCGGTGGTGGGGTCCATAATGATTCGTTCGAGTGGCAAGCCCATATCGTGAATCAAGATGTTCAACTGCTTGGCAAGATTCACATCCATTGCGGTACGCGCGTTGACCAGATGATCGTTTGCCAGTGCCGCCGCGACAATCGTACGATAATTCTTGTCTTCGCAGACTCCTAACACGATGCGTTCACCTTTGGCTTCTTCAGCCACTGCGACGAGCAACTCGTTGTCCAAATCGGCTTGGCCTGGACCAAAGACCATCAAGGGGAGACCGGTCGCGTTCAAGACGGCGCGCGTGACCTGTTTGGCGCGCGCGGCAGTGTTGGGGGTACCGCCATCAATCGTAGCGTTGAGTTTGAGCAAAATCAAATCGGCGCCAGCGGCTTCGGCGGCTTGTGCCCATTTGGCGGGATCATCGGCAACATCCTTCCACGCCTCCAGCAATATCGGCGACCAATCACTGGGCTTGCGGTCTTGAATTTCGATCGCAACGGCTGGAGGATGCGGGATTGTACCTTCAAAGTGCATAAACGGCATCGCGGTTTCACCACCGATGGTGACCACTTTGGTACGCGTGCCACCTTGTTCCTTCGTTGCGCCAATCGTGATTTCACGAACCTTGCCGGCATACTTTTCTTTGGGAATTTCAACGGTGACTGGCATTCCTTGCCTCCACATTCAATTTCAGATTTAAGATTTCAGATTTAAGATTTTCGATTCACGTTGCTCGATGAAATCTGCAATCTACAATCTGAAATCTGCAATCTCATTCCGGTTGATCGAACGCGACAAGTAGAAACAAAAACACGCCCACGCCCATCAATGCGAGGACGCCTTCGTGTGGCGCCGGGGTGAGATAGCGAATCAACAGCGCGGCGAGCAGAATAATCAATGACGCGCCGAGCAAAATGCTGGTGGTACGTGGGCTAAAGTGTCTTTCAGGCGATGGCGTCATTTTGACTTTCGACTCTCTGGGGGTGTGACTTTTTCCGGCGGCAAGCCCGCCATCTCGCGCACGAGCGCGCGCATCGTAATCACCGCGCTGGGGCGCGAGGGACCGGGATGTTCGTGCATAATGAAAAGTTGATGCACCTTTTCATCAATCATCAGATGCGCGGCGGCAAGCGCGGCAGTGTCGGGCGAGATCGTGATGATACGCTCCGTCATCACATCCTTGGCGGTCAACACCTGCCAGTTGCGCGTGAATGCTTTGACCAAGTCGGTTTGCGAGACCACACCACACGCGCCATACGCGTCCATTACAATCACCGCGTCGGCTTCCTCGCGCGCCATCGTCTTGGCGATTTCACCGAGCGGCGTTTCTGGCTCGCACGTCGGCACACCGATTTTCATTAGGTCGCGGACGAGTTTGGACATAGCCAACCTCACGGTCACGCAATACGCAATACGCTGTACTGTCCTATTGCGTATTGCGTATTGCGTGTTCACATTACATCAACGGATCCATCGTCAGCGCGGGATGTCCTTTTTCTTCCAAGAACTTGACCAGATCGTTGACATCGGTGCAGATCGTCTCGTCAGCGATCTTGTCAAGCAAATCGGGCTCACCAGCGTACTCGGCGGCTTTTTTGAGTTCCTCTGCCATCGTTTGCTTGAGGATGGAGGACATCCACACCACACGCTTGAACCCGCCGTCCGCGCTCAGGAATTTCTTGGAGGTGAGATAGTACTTGCCCACGCCCATAATGCCCGGCGTTTGCAAGCCACCACCCGCCGTACCTGCCAACGTACTGAACGTCATTCCCGCGGGCGACATCGAGGGGTCTTCGCGCGATAAGACCATCACCCCATTCGCTTCGGGAATCACCATCACGATACACTCAAAGCAACCGCACGCGGTCATTGGGTTTTCCATAATCGAGTACATCGAAACCGTTTGGACTTGTTGATGCGATGCTTGTTGCACAAACTCGATCGGACCCGACCAATATCCCTTGACCGGATCGAGCAATTGTCCTTTGGGAATCGGTTGGTTGGGACCGGTAGGATTGATTTGGTAACTGGCTTTGCAGTCCAACCACGAGTACGCGCCGCACAAACCGACGCGCTCGGGTGAAACGACGCAAACATGATTCGGCGCGAACGATTGGCACAGCGTGCACGAGTAGAACTCTTCCACGTCCTCGTCCACCATCGTCGCGAGGCGCGTATTGCGTTTGTTGTATGCCTCGCGCGCGACCTGTAGCATCGAGTTGACCGACGCGGGATCGGTGTAAATCGTCACCTGCACCTTGTCCACAATCGCGCCAAAGTCGGCGTGGAAGCGCGCGTGCAAAATCTTGCCGAGATGTTCCAAACGAAAGCCCTTGTCGTACGCGGCTTTGCTGATGCGAATCCAAGTGATGTCGCGCTGACCGACGTGTTGCACACCCGACGCGCCGTTGATAAAGTGGTGAATCTGGCGTTCGAGCACGGGTTCAAAGTCTTCTTGCATCTTGCGTCCCGCGACTTCGACGACGATGCCCATATCCATTGCACCGCCTTCGGGTACGCTGTCAAGATCGGGACCTTTGAGTTCGACTTTGCCGTCCTCCACTTTGTCCATCGGCGCCATATACAGATACTCGAACGCGCGCGAGCGTTTGCCGCCGGACTCGAAGCGCAAATCGGCTTTGCGCACCACTTCGCCTTCAAACGCCGAACCGTAGGGCACCGGAATCGGCACTTCGGTCATCTTGATCTTGACGCCGCGCACCTCGATACACCGTTGCACCAACTTTTCGGCGCGTTCCAAATCGTCCTTGCCCGGAATTTCGTTGAACGGCATCGAAATCACGTGTTCGTACTGGGTGACGCCAGTCGGATGGATTTCGGGGATGACAGTGTCGGCAATGGCAGGAAAGCCGTACGAGATCGCGCCCGCGGCGGCGGCGTATTTCAAATCGTCCACTTCGCCCAGCGCAAGGACGAACGCAAAGACGCGCTGTCGGTTGTAGAGCAAGATTTCGCGCGCTTGACCACCTTTCATCCCACCAAAGGTCAATGCCGAACGCGTCGCGAAACCAATCGCATAGATTGCCGAAAGTGTGTCGGTGCCAAACGGGACGATGTAGGTATCGTACCCCATTTCGACGCCTTCTTCGTGCAATTGGTGAATAATCGAACGACCATTCACATTACCGGCGAGAAAGGTGAGAATATTGCGGCGTTGGAGTTCGCGGATGATCTTGACCGCGACTTGATTCGATTTGGCACAGCCCACAATCGCGGCAAAGCCGGGCATACGCCCGTCCACCAGTTGAATACCCCACGAGCGGAGTTGAATGTCGTCAATGGGTCCGTTGAGATAACCGCCCCCGTCTCCACTCTCGCTTTTCTGCGCCAGGCGAAAGCCCGGAAATTTTTCTGGCTGATCGCCAAAGAGATAACGCAGGGCTTGCACCGTTTCCATCGCGAGCAAGGTGGCAATGCCCGCGTCGAGCGTTTCGCCCAGATACGGTGTCCAACGCGATTCTGCTGGGACGGGATGTAAATAGCACCTGATTTGATCCATCACCGGAATCAAATCACCGACTGTTTCGACTTTTTGTCCAGTCAAACCGAGAATGGTAGGCAAATAGTACGCGGTGTTGGGAAAAGCCACTTTGGCGTCTTTGCCTTTTTCTTGCAATGCTTTTTGCAACCATGCTTCCGCTTCACGCGTGACATTTCTTGCGCCGCGCAAGGCGGACGTTGCGATGTAACGTGACATGCTCCCTCCAATTTTCGATTTGCGATTTGCGATTTTCGATTTTGGATTTGGATTTTGAACAATCGCAAATCAAAAATCGAAAATCGAAAATTCTCTAGAACTCTTCGCGTTTATGCGTCAAAGGTAACATCAAAACGACCACATCATGCGTTTCGCCATCCGGCATCATAAAATAATCGGGATAGAGCGCGCGTTGTTCAAAGCCCAGGTTCTTGAACGCGCTGATTACTTTGACTTGATCGGCAACCACTTCGGCAACGAGGAGTTGGAGACCGCACTTGCGCGCCACATCAATCAACGCGCGTAGCATCGCTGTCCCCAAACCGCGCCGCCGAAATTCCTTAGAGATAAAGATGCGCACATCGGCAATGTGACGTCCAGGTCCGCCGCGAAAATGGAGTGTCGCATCACCCACGATACGCTCGGCAACGACGGCAACGATAGGCAAAACTTTTTTGTAATCCAACTTGTCCACCCACGAGCCGACCAATTCTTTGTTGCGCACATCGTTGCGCATCAACTTGTAATCGTCAGGACCAACGGGTTCGAACAGAGCGATCAATCCGTCGCGATCCTCGTGCATCAGTGGGCGTAACAGGACGCGCGTGCCATCGGCAAGCGTCACGATTTGCCGATACTTGACGATTTGGTCTAGCATAACCGCTCCTTGATTTCAGGTTGCGGCGCCATAGGGGCGAGTCGGCGACTCGCCCCTATGGCCACCTGAAATCGCGCGATCACGACTTGCCGACCGAACCCCATTTGGCTTGGAAATCTGCGGCACTGAGCGTGTACCAATCGCGATTCTTTTGCGCGAACGGTTTCCACTCTTCCTTCAAATCGGATTCAGGGAAGATCGCGGCGACCGGACATTCGGGCATACACGCACCACAATCAATGCACTCGTCCGGGTTGATGTAGAGTTGTTGCACCGGTTCGTACAGCGGTTCATCTTTCTTCGGATGAATGCAATCCACCGGGCAAACATTCACGCAAGCCGTGTCTTTGGTGTTGATGCACGGTTCTGCGATTACGTACGCCATTTTGATTCCTCCTTTGCCCAAAGATCTTGGGACTATGGGTTTACTGTTTTACCCCACTCGATTTCCGCAAGAGCACAGAGAGCACAGAGAAATTTCTTTCTCCATGTTCTCTGTGTCTCCTGTGACAAACCTAAACCATACGATTTACTCTGCCGCCACTGGCATTCCGTACAACGCCTTGACGCGTTCGGGGAACGGCATCTTGAGCAGTTCGCGCATTCGCCAATCGCCAGACTTGCCGAACTTGGTCGGGTCGTAGGCTGGCAACTTGAGCGCGGCGCGCTTGGCGTCAATGTGTGCGAGCGAGCGTCGCACGATTTCTTGAGGATCGGGTACGAATTCCATCTTGCCACCAACGATCTTTTCCCAACCCTCACTCATAATCTTTTCGACTTCTTCGCTGTTGGAAATCGGCGAATTGACGCCAAACAAGACGTACGCACCCGACGCGGCAAAGTACGCGCCGATTGCCAACGCTTTTTCGCTCATCCATTCGGGCGCGATACCGACGCCGGGAATGTCACTGATGTCGTCACCGAGTCCGCCTTCACTCGCCATCTGCGTTAGCACAGTGAGGATGCGCGTGTTGTCCACGCACGACCCCAGATGCAAGATCGGCGGAATACCGATGGCTTCGCACACTTCGCGCAAGCCGGGACCAGCGTACTCCATCGCCGCTTCGCCGAGGAGCAAGCCGTACTTGGCGTTGGCGAGCGCGCCACAACCGGTTTGCACAACCAGAATGTCGTTCTTGAGAAATTCTTTCACGATATAGTTGTGCGCTTCGTCCTGCGTCACGCGCGGATTGTTGCAACCGACCACGCCCGCCACGCCGCGCAAGCGTCCCGTCATAATCGCATCGTTCAACGGACGGAACGAGCCGCGCAGAGTACCACCGAGCATATAGCGAATGTACTCGTGCGAAAAGCCCGCCACGAGATCGGAAAGGTGCGACGGAATTTGCACTTGCTGACGCGGACGATTGGGATAGTTGTCAATCGCAATGCGTACGATTTGGCGCGCGATGTCGAGCGCGTGATGTTCATCGAACTCGATGTGCGTCGCGCCCGTGATTTTCACTTTGGGCGAAGTGGTGATGAGTTTGGTGTGGAATTTCGTCGCGAGGTCTTGGAGTGCTTGCATCACGCATTGCACATCCACGATCATCGCCTCAACCGCGCCGGTGATGATTGTGAGTTCCTGATTCAGATCGTTGCCCGCGCTGGGAATACCCTGTCGCATCAACGTTTCGTTCGATGTGCAGCAGACGCCGCAGAGATTGATGCCTTTCGCGCCTTTGGACTTGGCATACTCGATCAATTCGGGTTCGTTGACCACGCGCACGATCATTTCCGAAAGCGTCGGCTCGTGTCCGTGCACGACGATATTGACTTCGTCGTCCTTGAGTACGCCGATATTCACGCGCGTTCGGAGCGGCGCGGGCGTGCCGAACAAAATGTCCGAGATGTCGGTTGCCATCATCGAGCCGCCCCAGCCATCGGCGAGCGCGGTGCGCAATGAGCCAAGTAGGATGTGTTCGGCGTCTTGATCATCGCCCATATGCGTTCGATGCAAAATGTCCACCACTTCGCGGTCTATACCGCGTGGGACAATACCAAGTTGCCGCCAAATTTCTTGGCGTTTCTTCGGCGCGCGCTTGACGTAGGTGATTTCACCTTTCTGCCCTGCCATATCGGCAATCGCTTTTTGTGCGATTTCGACGGCGATTTGTTCTGGCTTTTTGCCATCGGTCTTGATGCCAAAATAGCCAGCGACGGCGTAAAGTTTGGGAATGTCGCGCAATTCGTACCCTTGCGCTTCGCCCTTGCCAACGGCTTCGAGCGTAAAGATCAAGTCGCGACCGTGATCGCTGTGCGAAGCGGTACCAGCGGCAATGTGACGCGCCATATTGCGCGCGGCAACCGTCGCGCGTGTCGCGCCGCACACGCCCACCGGGTCGGGATTGGCTTTGGTTGCCACTAGACGGCACGGTCCCATATTGCAGAGTTGACAGCACGCGCCGGTTTCGCCAATCGGACACGCGGGCGTTTTTGCCGCGCGACTGAATGCGGTCGAATATCCCATCTCCTCCGCGCGTTTGAGCACTTCGAGCGCGGCAGGATCAATCGTTTGCACTTTGGGTGCGGGTTCTTTTGCCATTCGTTCCTCCTTTGTGAAAATCAGTGTTCGGTGTTCGGTGTGCAGTGTTCAGTGTCCAGTATTCAGTGTTCAGTGTTCAGGATTTGTGGTTAGTAGCAACAACTGAATACTGAAAACTGAATACTGAAAACTCCGAACTCCGAATTCCGAACTCTAGTACTTTCTAAACTCACCTGACATTTGCAAGTCCACCGGATTCGTGGTGGTGATTCGTTGTATTCTATCCCACGCTGGGTCCACTTGGGCGTATGGCATTTCTGGGACGACCTCTTCTTCGCCGGGTGCGTAACCCGCATCGGTCAACGCTTTGACGAGCGCGTCTGCCGATGTTTTGGCAGGATCGAATTCGATGAGCACTTGCTTGAACGCGCTACTGGCATAGACGTTTTCCACACCCGCCATCGGCGAGAGCAATCGCTTGACGTTGATGACGTGGTGATCCGCCCACATTGCAGGCACGGTAAGGATGAGTTGTTCCATTGTATTCCTCTCTCCTGAGTAATTTCAGATTTTAGATTGCAGATTTCAGATTGAATTTTCTCAAATCTGCAATCTGCAATCCGAAATCTGCAATCGTCAATCTTCGACAAATCCTTCAGGTTTGAAATAGTGTATCTCCCGATACGGTCGCACGGCTTCGGCAAAGGCATCGCGCGTGAGATTGCCGCTGACGTGCAACAACGTATCGTTGTAATCGTTGTCAATGCTCATCGAAGCGAGGCACGGATAGTGATGATGCAACATCCCCGCTTCGTATTCCGCATCGTTCACTGAGCGTCCGATGATGTTTTCGGCGATGTAACGCATCACCCCACACGGCGTATCACGTTCGACCGTGACCGACGCGATGGTTTTCGATTCGGAATCTACTGTCACCGAAACACGTGGTTTGCCAAAATGATGTGCGAATTCAGAAATGAGTGGGTCACTGTAGGTGACACGCTGACCACGCAAACTGTAACTCGTTTCGGTGAGGGAACAGAGTGGTTTGGGAAAGACACTGACCACGCCGATTTCTTTCAACCAGCCGCGCAGTTGATTCATCAGCCCTTTGGGAAGCCACTCGGCGCGATCCACCGGGGCAATCAGTGAGCGCGCGCTGGGCATTTTGCATACATCGGGCAAAAGTTCCGCGATGCCCGGATGTTCACCGAGCGCGAGAATCAAATCGGCGGGCGGCAATGCGTTGGGCAAAAAATCGGCAGGGTCGTCAATAATAATCGGAAATGACGCCGGCGCGGTCCACTCGTGCACCTCCCAATGTTTTGGACCATATTCACGGATGATGCGGGCTTTACGTCGCCCATATTCGCCAGAAACGACAGCGAGAATTTTCATCAATGAGCCAATTGGTCAATGAGCCAATGAGCCAAACTAGGGCTTTGTCAAAGTCGCGTTGCCCTGTCATTCTGAGCCCCGAAGGGGCGAAGAATCTCGCAATTTGGATTAGCGAGACGCTTCGCTTCGCTCAGCGTGACAAACCTAAACACCTATTGTTCGACTTTGACAACACCCTATAAATCATTTGATTGC
>JAOACU010000701.1 GCA_026417715.1 Anaerolineae bacterium
GGTACACACTATCCAATGCGCCCAAGACCGCGCTCGGCAATTGGGAGGGCGCGCTAATTACCGATGCCGCGCTGGCAACCAAGATGAGTGTGCCAATGTTCATTCAACGCTTGCTTATCGAAACTGAACTGAACGCTACGATTATCGCGTATGGTGGCAATTTGGCAGACAACGACAGAATGTTTCGCCATCCTGCGGCAATGCTCTGTAGTGATGGCGTGATGATTGGTGGGCATCCGCATCCACGCGGCTATGGCGCGTTTCCACATTTCATCGCCGACTATGTGCGCGAACATAGAATCGTCTCCTTGGCGGAGGCGATTCACAAAATGACGGGATTGCCTGCCAAGCGACTGAATCTGCAAAATCGTGGTATACTTGCTAAAGGCGCGGCGGCAGACCTTGTCATCTTTTCGCTCAACCGCATCGCCGCTGGCGCAACATTTGAAAATGGACGCGCTATGCCGCGCGGCATTGATTGGGTGTTCGTCAACGGAAATGCCGTTGTTGCCCAAGGCGCGTTCGTTGATAGTAACGCGGGAGTTGCACCTGCAAACCGATGGAGTTGCTGACGATGTACGAACCCCAGCCCGGCACACCGATTGCTGAACTCGATACGCCGATTCTCTTGATTGACCTTGACGCATTCGAGGCAAACCTTGCACGAATGGCAAACTTTTTCGCAAACAAGCCGACCAAGTTGCGTCCACACAGCAAGACGCATAAATGCCCACACATCGCACGGCGACAATTACAAGCCGGCGCTATCGGCATCACATGTGCCAAAGTGAGCGAAGCCGAAGCGATGGTGCGCGCGGGTATCAAGGGCATTCTCATCGCCAATCAAGTTGTTGGCGCGCTAAAGATTGATCGCCTCACCGAACTGGCGCGCGTGTCGCGTCTGATGATTGCGGTAGACGATGGCACAAACGCGCGTGCGCTTTCTGAAGCGTGCCGTGACAAGCGTGTTGAACTGGATGTACTCGTCGAAGTGGATGTAGGAATGGGACGTTGCGGTGTGCCCTCTCTG
>JAOACU010000702.1 GCA_026417715.1 Anaerolineae bacterium
GCTTTCTAGTCCTACACACGAATTATATGCGATGCCGCGCGATTTGTCCAACACGTTATATTCCCTGATATTCTGGTACAATTTGGCGCAACAAGCGGCGCGCGCGATCAGCATCGCCGTGTTGCGCAGCAGAGATGAGCAGTTCCAGGAAACTATCAATTGACAATTGACAATTGTCAATCGTGTCAATGGTCGGTTGTTTTCCGTTCGGCGCGATGAAAATCTTGGGGTGTGCGGTGCGGCGATAGTTTTCACCGGGAACGAACAGTTCTTCGTGCAACTTTTCACCAGGACGCAAACCAACGAATTCGATAGGAATTTCGTCGGGTTCAAAGCCGCTCAGACGAATGAGATCGTGTGCCAAATCCACGATTCTGACCGGCTCGCCCATATCGAGAACGAAGATGGCACCAGGTTCAGCGAACACGAGTGTTTGCAATACCAGACGCACTGCTTCGGGAATCGTCATAAAGAAACGTCGCACCTCAGGATGCGTGATGGTGATGGGACCACCAGCGGCGATTTGTTTGCGGAAAAGGGGCACCACACTGCCGCGCGAATCGAGCACGTTGCCAAAACGTACGGCGACGAAATTTTTGCCGGTGCGCGCGGCGGCATCCTGCACCAGCATCTCGGCGACGCGCTTGGTCGCGCCCATCACACTCGTCGGATTGACGGCTTTGTCGGTGGAGATGAGAACGAAATGCTCGACACCCGTTTCGAGCGCGCATTGGATTAGGTTGCGCGTACCGAGCACGTTGTTCGTGATCGCATCTTCGATGTTTGCTTCCATCAGCGGGACGTGCTTGTGCGCGGCGGCATGGAAGACGATGTGCGGACGATGGCGTTGAAAGATCGAGCGGAGACGCGCACAGTCGCGGATGTCGGCAATCAGAGGATAGAGATTGGAGATTGGAGATTGGAGATTAGGGATTGGAACGCGGAGTTCGGAATTCGGAGTTCGGGGTTCGGAATTCGGAGTTCGGGGTTCGGAATTCGGAGTTCGGGGTTCGGGATTCGGA
>JAOACU010000703.1 GCA_026417715.1 Anaerolineae bacterium
GTTCATAAGTGATCGTGTTGTTATCCGTTGGTACAGACAGCGAGAAACGCACCTCACCGTCGCTGGGATCATAACTAAACTTGCCCAAGATGATTCGATAGTTGATCTGTCCAAGCGCCACGAGCAGTTCCCGTAAATGCTCGGAAGAGGTGCGTTCCATCGGGACTTTGAACACTTGGACATGAAACGTGAGCACTTGTTTCTCTTCGATGGGATCAATCACGAGGATATGTTTATCTCCTCCTAGAGTACCCCAACCGGTGATGACCACTCCCTCTTTCTCACCCGGCTCACTTTTGGTCTGGAAATGGTTCCAGCCGTATCGTTTGAGATACACTTCAATCATCTTGGTACTGACTCTCGACATAGTTCCTCCTTTTATTAATTAATCATTCACCTTACGCAAGGGGCTAGAAAATTTGGCGTGAAATGTAGGACCAGTTTGCAAACTTGTCCAAGGCATGTGTAACGTCAGTTAATCTCTGCCACCTAGCCCGTGGCATAGTTAAACGGACTCGCGGTCGGCGGGTCTCAATCCTAATACCACCGCCGCCAGCCCCCAAACGATTTTCTCTTTGCGTTTGTCTTTCTTGCCAAAGAGGCCCAAAAAAGCACCTTCGCTACTTTTTTCGATGATTTGCACGCCGAGGGATAGAACTGCGTCCTTAAAACCTGCGGCGTCTGTGCTACTGACTTTTTGGTCCAGTAGCGCGCGCACGTCGCGCAAACCCTCCAAAGCGTTGCGCGCGTCGCGTTGATAGGCGGGCCAGACCTCGTCAAAGTTCATCCCCACCGAAAACATAACCTCGCGTGCCAAGGCATTGCCACGCACACTCGCTTTAGCCAGTTCTTGCGCCAACGCCCTAAGTTCCTTTTTCTTCCACGCGTCCATCAATAGCAGCCACCATCGTGAACATCCACAGCGGAGCGAATTGAAGAGTTTGCCATTCGCTACGGGTAAATTGATCACGGTAAGCCATGTTTCACCTCCACAATTTTGAAAATTTGCACCGTACCGCCT
>JAOACU010000704.1 GCA_026417715.1 Anaerolineae bacterium
GGTGAGTGGAATGGAACAAGTGTATCAGGAAGTATGTCGCAAGGAGACCGATGGGCAAGGGTGATAATCGCGCGTACGTTTGGGACGAGACCATCAGCACACGCCCCGAATATCCGTACATCGAACGTTGGATTACGCCTGGCGCGCGTGTGATTGATTTGGGTTGTGGCAATGGTTCGTTGTTGCTGTTGCTCAGGGAAAAGAAGAACATCATCGCGTCGGGCATCGAACTGGCGCCGAGTGGGGTGGCAGTATGCCGCGCGCGCGGTTTGCAGGTTACACAAGGCAGAATTGATGTGCCGCTGGACGATATTCCAGATGCAGCGTTCGATTTTGCGGTTTGTAACGTTACCTTGCAGATGGTGATGTATCCCGAAGTCACTTTACGCGAGATGCGACGCATTGCGCGTTATCAAATCGTTTCGTTTCCCAACTTTGCGTTTGTCCTCAATCGGCTTGAACTACTTTTGCTGGGACGAATGCCGCGTACGATGTTGTTTGGGTACACGTGGTACAACACGGGGCACATTCATCAACTATCCATCCGCGATTTTCTAGAGACGATTACTGAACTCGGAATGGTTGTGCGCGATCGGGTGTGGCTTGGAAAACTAGGACGCGTGTGCGTGCTGGCGCCAAATTTGTTGACACAGACCGCAATTTTTTTGTTGGAGTCGGCAGCGTGAGTGTTGAATCGGTCATTGATGCGAAATACATGGACGCTGTGGACGCGCGGCTGGAATCGCTCGAAGCGTACGTCGAGTATCAGCGACAGGAAGCACAGCGCGCACTGCCGTTTCTCGCGCGCTTTTTCGATGTGCAAGGTGCGCGTGTGTTGGAAATCGGCGCGGGTCGTGGGGGCAAGGGTGTCGCGTACGCGCAGGCGGGAATGTGCGTTGTGGCCCTCGACGTGGATGTGGACGCGTTGTGTGTGGGACTGAGCGCCGCGCAACATGCTAGAGTGACAGTGAATTTTCTAGCCGGCGATGGCGCGCGTTTACCGTTCCCTGCCGAGT
>JAOACU010000705.1 GCA_026417715.1 Anaerolineae bacterium
AGATGTGTATAAGAGACAGTTTCAGCACCGCGCAGTGATCACCAGAGTTGTGGATGCGATTGTTCAGAATGTGACCGTACTGCACCGCCACCAAATCAAGCGGAAACCAGGCCGCACCCGCGATGTCATTGTCTTCGATGTAGAGGTGCTGGGTTTGGTTGACCTTGAGTGTCTCTTGGGGCTGGCGATCCTTACCATCGAATCCGTCCAGTTTGCATCCGCGAATCAAAATGTGATCACTGCTCGCGATGTGAACAACGTTGCTACCGCTGCCATAGCCCCGATCGGTGACGATGTCGAGATTGATGAGATAGAGGTGGCGAACGTCGTTGATGTTGAGATAGCCGTGCAAGCGCGCAGTCCGCGCACCATCGGCGGCTTGCAGAATGATGGGGAATTGAAGCGTGCCGTGACGCGCGGCAATCCATTCCGGAATCGTGTTGGCAGAGTAATCACCTGCGACGAGCATGATGCGGTAGCCGGTTGTCGTCAACGCGCCTTGCGGAATGCGATTCCACGCGGCAGTCATCGTGCGGAGGGCTTGATTACGCGCGCTGCCGCTGTTGCTATCCTTGCCGTTTACCGGATCCACCCACACGTCTTGCAGTGTCGGTTTCCCGATGTCGTAGGCGTTGAGAGTTGACGATTTGCCGGTGTCCTGAGTTGCGATGATCGTCGGCTTGGGAATATCCTGTGAGACGGCGGTCGGCGTCTTGCCAACGTCCTGAGAAATGGCAAGTGGCGATGGCGTCGGCTCGACGACAGACGGAATCGAGAAAAACGTGCAGCCGACAAGAATCAGAATCACGATTAGCGGAGAAACCCAGCGGCGGTTGTTCATCTCTTTTCTTTCGTTTGCGCGTACCGAATCAGTCTTTTATCTGGAGGTTATGGCGAGCATAGAACATTGAGTCGCCTTACCTCAATCCGCCCTACACCCGTACCCCCAACCACACCTTGCTGACAGTGCGCCACTTGATTATCC
>JAOACU010000706.1 GCA_026417715.1 Anaerolineae bacterium
CCCAAGTGCCGGTCGCGGTTGGTGCGCAAGTTAAAGCCGGGCAAGTAATTGCACAACTGGATTCCAAACAACTCGAATTGCAACTCGCGCAAGCCGAAGCGAACTTGGCGGCGGCGCAAGCGCGACACGCGCAACTCAAACGCGGTCCCAGCGCGCAAGACCTTGCCGCCGCGCAACAAGCCCTCAAATCGGCAGAAGCGGCGTACGAACGATTGATGCGCCCATCGCAAAACGAGTTGATCGCGCTCAAGACCGATGTGGAAAAAGCCAAAGCGCTCGTGGATCGCGCGCAAGCCGCATACGATCGCATCGGTGGCGATGCAAATCCGTTTGCGAATATGACCCAAGAGCGCGCCGCGTTGCAGATGGCGTGGTTGGATTATCAAAAAGCGTTGGCGTTGTACAACGATCGCATCAATCCTTCGGAGGCGCAAATCCAACAAGCCCTTGCCGCGATTCAAACCGCCAAGAGCAATCTTGCCAAGTTGACGCCGAGTGCCGAAGACCTTGCGGCAGCGGAGGCACAAGTGAAAGCAGCGCAAGCCGCGCGCGATCTCGCTGCCGATGCGCTCGCGCGCGCCCAGTTGGTCGCGCCGTTTGCCGGTGAAATCGTCGCGCTCGATCTCAAAGTGGGTGAGCAGGTAAGTGTGGGTGTGCCGGTCGCGCGCATCGCCGACACGACAGCGTTTCAGGTGGAAACTGTTGATCTGACCGAAATCAACGTGGTGAATATCAAAGTGGGCGACGCGGCAACGGTGACGATTGATGCGATTCCCGATTTGGAATTGACGGGCAAGGTTGCAAGTATTCGCGGCTATGGGGAGAATCGGCAAGGCGATATTGTGTACACGATTGTTGTGCAATTGGACAAGCAAGACCCGCGCTTGCGCTGGAATATGACGGCAAAGGTGACGATTAGTAAATAGACTTTGCGAAATAATTTTTCTCCACGAAGGACACGAAGAACCACCAAGTTTCTATGATTTTTTTCGTGACCTTCGTGTTCT
>JAOACU010000707.1 GCA_026417715.1 Anaerolineae bacterium
GTCTTCACGCATCCATGCGTTTTTTATCCACCTGTTTTTTATATTGTAATATAGAGTTTTTATCATGTAAGTACTTTAAAATCTATACCCCTAATTAATAATTTATTTAAATCTTTATATGGTTTTTCGGTAATAATATGGCTATCAGTGTCCCATAAAGTAACTTCAAATTTAATGATATTTTCAACTATTTCAATATCCCGAAAATTTTCCCCTAATCTTATATCAATATGATAGGTTCCTTCATATAAAGGCAATGTAGGTATCCGTATCAAAACCTTACCCTCTTGAAAATCGGACAACCTGATGCCATAATTTCTGTTATTCACTCCAAGTATGTAATTGTTTTGAATATCCTTAATAATAATACCTATTACAGGGCTTGTTAAAACTTTAGAATGATTTATATGTACAATAAGTTCTAAAGAATTTCCGCTGATAATAGATTCTGTCTGTATTCCATTTGAGAACAATTCTACTTTCCTTATCCATTTACTATTTAAAGGAGCTGGGGTTCCAGAATATAAAGAATCTAAATATTTTCTTGTAGTTTCATAAATATTACCTGCAAAAGATATTTTTCCTTGCCGAAGAAATATCCCTTTATTACACAAGCCCATTATAGTTCCCATATTATGACTCACAAACAACACCGTCCTGCCTTCTTTCTTTGTTACATCTTCCATCTTGCCTAAGCATTTCTTCTGAAACTCAGCATCTCCCACAGCCAACACTTCATCTACCACCAATATCTCCGCTTCCAAAAATGCCGCCACTGCAAACGCCAACCGCAACTGCATTCCGCTGCTGTAATGTTTCAATGGTGTATCAATAAACTTCTCTACACCTGCAAACGCAACAATCTCGTCAAACTTTCTTTTGATTTCACTTCGCTTCATTCCAAGGATAGCACCATTAAAATACACGTTTTCTCTTCCTGTTAGTTCGGGATGAAAGCCAGTTCCTACTTCCAATAAACTTGCTACTCTTCCCCTTAAAGTTATCT